>JBKJVX010000208.1:0-23951 GCA_046717065.1 Arthrobacter sp.
CAGCGGATGCTGCTGCCCCGCCGTCGGGCTCCCTGGAACTTACCGGAAGGCTGCTGCCGTCCGAGGCTCCGGTGCCGGAGACCGCTCCGGGAGAGGGACGCGCCACCGCGGTTTCCGTGGCCGAGCTCATCAATTACTGGGACGTCAGCTCTTACCCCGGTTTCATCGCCGTCACCGCTGAAGTCTCGAACGGCGCGGACGTCAGCGCGGCAGCGGTGTCCAGTCCGCTGAAGCCGCTGCGTATCGGCCCGCAGCCGCCGGCCCAACAGGTCAACTGGCTCAACCTTTTCTATTCCCTCGAGTGGGTTGTCTTCGCGGGCTTCGCCCTCTTCATCTGGTGGCGCCTGGTGAAGGATGACCATCGCCACAGGCTTGAGGACAGCCTTGAGGAAAGCCTTGAAGACGGGCACGACGACGCCGGCACCGACGCCGGCACCGACGCCAGCAGGCTCGGCGGGCCCGACAGCCACCAACACCCACACCCAGCTCCTGAACCGACCCAACAAAAGGTACAGCCATGATTGAACCCAAACCGGCCATGCAGGCACAGCCGTCCGACGGAAACGGCCAGGATGCCGGGCAGAAGGGCGCTGTTCCCCGAAAAGCCGGCAGGAAACGGCGCTTCGGGGGCACAGAACCGCAAATCCGCTCGGCCCTGAAGTTCTATAAGGTCCTGGCCTACCTCACCGGCGGCATGCTGCTGCTGCTCTGCGCCGAACTCGTTGCGCGGTACGCGTTCGGCCGGTACCTGTTTGCCGGCGGCACCAACGCCGTCACCGGCCAGCCGTTCGGACTGGGGTTCGCCGATGCCGAGCCCCTGGGCGTGGTCGGCGGAGTCAACCTCTCCGTCGCCGTGCTGATCGTGCACGGCTGGATGTACGTGGTGTACCTGATGTCCAATTTCCGTCTGTGGTCGCTGATGCGCTGGCCGTTCGCCAAGCTCATATTGCTTGCGCTCGGCGGTGTGATTCCGTTCCTGTCCTTCATCGTGGAGAAGAAGTTCCATGCCGAGGTGGAAGCCGAACTGGCGGCAAACCCGCAGGCACCCCAGCGCTACTGAGCTTCCGCGGCGTTTGCTCGGTCACAACCGGGCCCTTCAAGGTGCGGCGGGGCAACGGCGCAAAGTAGGCTATTACGGTGACTACTCCCACTGCATCCCAGACTTCCCAGAAGCCGGTGCTGGTTGTTGACTACGGTGCCCAGTACGCGCAGCTGATTGCCCGCCGCGTCAGGGAAGCGAATGTGTATTCGGAAGTGGTTCCGCATACCTTCACAACCGAGCAGCTCCTGGCCAAGAACCCCGCCGCCATCATCCTTTCCGGTGGCCCTTCCAGCGTCTACGCTGACGGTGCCCCCAGCGTCGGTGCCGACCTTTTTGAGGCCGGTGTTCCCGTTTTCGGCATCTGCTACGGCTTCCAGGCGATGGCCAACGCCCTGGGCGGCAAGGTGGACAAGACCGGGCTGCGGGAGTACGGCTCCACGGAAACCACCCTCCTCGGCGAGGGCCGCTCGGTCCTGGAGGGCATGCCCCAGCACCAGAACACGTGGATGAGCCACGGCGACTCCGTCCACGAGGCTCCTGACGGCTTTGAAGTCCTGGCGACGACGGCGGGTGCTGAAGTAGCTGCCTTCGCCAACGAGGAGAAGGGCCTGTTCGGTGTCCAGTGGCACCCCGAGGTCAAGCACTCCGCCTACGGCCAGCAGGTCCTGGAGAACTTCCTCTTCAAGGGCGCCAAGCTGGAACCGAACTGGACCACGGGCAACATCCTCGAGGAGCAGGTGGAGCGCATCCGCAAGCAGATCGGCGATGCCAGGGTCATCTGCGGCCTGTCCGGCGGCGTGGACTCCGCCGTCGCCGCCGCCCTCGTCCAGCGTGCCGTTGGCGACCAGCTCACCTGTGTCTTCGTGGACCACGGCCTGCTGCGCGAAGGCGAAGCCGAACAGGTGGAACGCGACTTCGTTGCCGCCACCGGCGTGAAGCTCTACGTGGCCAACGAGCAGGAACGCTTCCTCTCAGCCCTCGCCGGTGTCAGCGATCCGGAAACCAAGCGCAAGATCATCGGCCGCGAGTTTATCCGGGCCTTTGAAGAGGCAGAACTTGCCATCATCGCCGACGCTGCCGCACACGGTGAGAAGATCAAGTTCCTGGTCCAGGGCACGCTGTACCCGGACGTCGTCGAATCGGGCGGCGGCGAAGGTGCCGCGAACATCAAGAGCCACCACAACGTGGGCGGCCTGCCCGAGGATCTGCAGTTCGAGCTCGTGGAGCCGCTGCGCGCCCTCTTCAAGGACGAGGTCCGGGCCGTCGGTGCCCAGCTTGGCCTGCCGCAGGAGATCGTGGGCCGCCAGCCCTTCCCTGGACCGGGACTCGGAATCCGCATCGTCGGCGAAGTCACCAAGGACCGCCTGGACCTGCTGCGCAAAGCCGACGCGATTGCCCGGGCCGAGCTCACCGCCGCCGGGCTGGACAACGAAGTCTGGCAGATGCCGGTGGTCCTGCTCGCCGACGTCCGCAGCGTGGGTGTCATGGGCGACGGCCGCACCTACGGCCACCCCATCGTGCTCCGTCCCGTCTCCTCGGAGGACGCCATGACCGCAGACTGGTCACGCCTGCCGTATGAGCTCCTCGCCAGGATCTCCAACCGCATCACCAACGAGGTGGAGGGTGTCAACCGCGTGGTGCTCGATGTCACCAGCAAACCCCCGGGAACCATCGAGTGGGAATAGCATCATGAGTGGCCGGCCGCCGGTGAAGGAGGCCGGCCACTGCTGTTTCCATCACCGAAAACTCCGCAATTTAGCCTGCTCCAGTGTTGCGGTCTCTCAGTCCGGGCATGGAAGCGGCTACGCTCGAATCTATGCCGGTATGGTCCAGGGCGTCACGCGCGAGCGCAGAAAAGAAGGCAGTAGTGTCAGTTGGTCAAGGCCACCCGGAAGGCTCCGAGGAGCTCCGTAAATGGTTGTCCGGGCTCAAGCCCGTCACCGGGGCGGATACGATGCTGCGCTTCACCAAGACCCCCGAGGGCTCCATCGACCTGACGCACGCGCACCCGTCCGGCCTCGCCCAGCTCATGGCTGGGCGCAAGACCCGGCTTTCCACACTGATCCGGGATCGCCAGCAGTACGTCGTCGCGGCCAGGGCTTCGCGCAACATCCGGTCCAAGATTTTCGAGCTCGCCAACGACCGAGGCATCGATGCCGGCTATTTCTCGGCGGGCACGGTGGTGTGGACTTCTGCGGTGGGCGGCAAGCCCCAGCGCATCTCGGCTCCCGTGATGCTCACGGCGATTTCGCTCACCGTCCGTCCGGGGGAGGACGACTACGAACTGCAGTTGACCGAGCAGGCCCACATCAACCCGGCCCTGGTGCGGCACCTGAAGAACATCCACGGCATTGTCTTTGACGTCAATGCCGTCACCCGGCTCGCCTACAGCACGGCCCGCTTCGATCCCCAGCCGGTCCTGGACAAACTGGCTGCACTCATCCGGCCCATCCACGGTGCGGAGGCGCAGCACAACCTGTTGGTTTCCACCTTCGCGGACCTTTCCGGGAACCTGGACGATCCGTGGATCAATGACTCCAACCCCCTGGTGTCCGCACTGGCCACCGCAGCAGGCGGAGAAGTGGTGGACGTCGAGGAGCTGGACCCGTCCCGTTTCCCGCCGCTGGACAGTAGGCACCCCAGCGACGAGATGCTCCTGCTGGACGCGGACATCGACCAGCAGTACGTGATCGATGCCGCCCGCGCCGGTGATTCCCTTGTGGTCAGCAGCCCTCCGGGCACCGGCCAGACCCAAACGGCCATCAACACCATCGGTGCCCTGGTGGACGCCGGAAAAACGGTGCTTGTAGTGGGCGACCGCCGCGCCAGCCTCAATGAATTGTCCGCACAACTGGAGAGCCTGGGCCTTGAGTCCATCCTGTTCCAGCTGTCCGGGAACGTTACCCCGCAGCAGCTGAAGGGCCAGCTGGTCCGTGCGATTGTCCGCAACGAAAAATCCCTGGAACCCCAGCTGGGGAATCTGCACAACACCCTGACTGAGCACCGCCACGCCTTGATGGACCATGTGGCGTCCCTGCATAACGTCCGCCAGCGCTGGGGCTGCTCGCCCTACCAGGCCATGCAGTCGCTCGCTGAGCTGACGTCGATCCACCCGGCACCCGCCACCACCGTGCGGCTGAAGCGAAGTGTCCTGGACAGCATCCGGGACCGCGATGAGCTTGCCGGCAGGCTCCGGCGCGCCGCAGAGCTGGGAAGCTTCAGCAAGGCGTCCACCACCAGTCCCTGGCACGGTGCGCGCCTCCTCACACGCAAGGAGACCGAGGAAGCCCAGGACCTGGTCCGGTCCGTTGAGAAGAGCCTGCCGGTCCTGCGGGAACGAATGAACGCCGTGGCGGAGCACGCCGAGATCCGGCTGGGCGCTTCCTTCGCCGAATGGGGTGAACAGCTCGAGCTCCTGGTGGCCGTACGGGGGAGCCTGGACAAGTTCACCCCCGATATCTTCGACCGCCCGGTCACCGACCTTATTTCGGCCACGGCGCCGTCGGCCTGGCGCCGTGAGCGGGGCATCGAGATGACCTCCATGCAGCGGTCACGGCTGCGCAGGGTCGCCAAGGAATACGTCCGGCCCGGCGTCCACATCGCCGACCTCCATAGCTCCCTGGTCCTTGTCCAGGAACAGCGTGCACTGTGGGCGGGCTATGCCACCACGCAGCGCCACCCCGCGGTGCCGTCCGGTCTTGCCGAGATCAGCATGATGTACCGTGCACTGGAACGCGAACTGGCCCAGCTGGGCGAGGCGCTCCGGCACACGGAGGCGGGCGGCTCGCTGTCCACGGTCCGCTATGAAGAGCTGATGGAACGGCTCGAGCGGCTCGTCGCGGACACCGACACCCTCAAGACGCTGCCCGAGCGCACCCTCCTGGTGGAGAACATGCGCGAGCACGGGCTGGGGGAGCTTCTGGCAGACCTGGCGGAGCGGGAGGTTCCGGCAGGCTCGGTCGCGGCGGAACTTGAACTCGCCTGGTGGCAGTCGGCGCTGGAAGCCATGATCAGCGGGGACGATTACCTCGCCATGTCCGACGGCGACGCCCTTCGGCAGCTGGAGGCCGAGTACCGGCTCGCCGACAACGCGCACATCGCCAGCGGTGCTGCCCGCCTTCGGTGGGACCTGGCGGAACGGTGGCGGGCCGGCATCGCCGCCCACCCCCGCCAGGCCGACCTCCTGCGCAGCCTCCTGAAGGACGGCAGGGTGTCCCTGCCCGCGCTGACCGCACAGGCTCCCGACCTGATCGGCACCCTCGTTCCGGTCTGGTCCGTCAGCCCGTACCTGATGACCGGCCTGCTGCCCGCGGAGCAACACTTCGACGCGGTGGTCATCCTGGACGCCGAGGCGACGTCGCTCCAGGCTGTGCTGCCATCCATCGCCCGTGCCCGCCAGGTCATTGCCTTCGGCGACGCCATGATTGCCAGCCCCCGAACCTTTACCGTGGGCGTAGAGCGGCTGGCCGCAGGCGAGACGGCACACCAGCGGGTGGAGAGTGCTTTCAGAGCGCTGTCTGCCGTGCTCCCCGTGTGGCGGCTCAACTTCGTTTACCGCGCGGTGGACGAGGACCTGGTCCTCCAGCTCAGCAAGAACTTTTACGACGGCGCCCTGCGCCGCCTTCCGGAGGGCCAGTCCGCTACCGGCCTGGACCGGTCCCTGCTGGTGGAGTACCTGCCGGACGGCACCGGACTGCCAAGCGCGGACCACGAAGGCGTGGAGTCCGTGGTGGCCGAGGTCAACCGGGTGGTGCAGCTGGTTTTCGAACACGCGCGCACCCGTCCGCGCACATCACTGGCAGTGGTTACGGCCAGCCTCCGCCATGCTGCCCGGATCGGGGAATCCATCCGGCTCCAGCTGCCCAACCACCCGGGCCTGGCCGGATTCTTTGGTGCCGGACCGGAGTCCTTCCGGGTAGTTGACCTGGAACGGGCCCAGGGCCTGGTGCGCGACCACGTCATTTTCTCGCCCGGTTTTGGCCGCACCCCGCACGGACGCGCCCTGCACAACTTCGGTCCGCTCTCCGCTGAAGGGGGCCGGGAAAAATTCGCGCTGGCCATGACCCGGGCACGCCGGTCCATTCACGTGCTGACCTGCTTCCGGCCGGAGGACCTGGACCACACCAGGCTGACGCACGGCGCAGTGGACCTGTACTCGCTGCTGGACCGCGAAATTTCGGGGAATACTGATCTGGGAACTCCCGCTTCGCGGGCCGCCGCCAGCGAGCAGGCACTTGGTGCCGATCCCCTGGTCGCTGACCTGGGGGACAGGCTCCGGGCACGCGGCGCACGGGTTTGGCACCAATACGACGGTGCAATCGACGTCGTGGCGGCCGCAGATCCGCTGAGCACCATGGGCCAGGACGAGACCGACCTGCCGTGGCCGGTGGCCATCGAGTCCGACGGTACCGAGCAGTACCGCACCATGAGCGTGCGTGAACGGAGCCGGCTGCGTCCGCAGCTGCTGGAGCGCCTGGGGTGGCGGTACATGCCGTTGTGGACCATTGAGGTGTTCACTGACCCGTCAGCCTGCGCAGACCGGATTGCCGCTTACCTGGGCCTTGAACGGGTGGTGCTGCGGGACCGGACGTCAACCTCAACAGGGTTCCTTGACGACGACGTGGACCAGGCGCTCAATGGCATCGACGCCGGAGAGCACGCACGCCGCCGGCCGCAGGAGAGATACCCGGACAGCAAGGAGGCGGTCTCCGTGGCCCCTGAACAAAACAGCAACGGCCAGGCGGCCGGGCAACCTGTCCCTGCCCGCCCGGCCCCCGAAGACGAACAGGCCCAAGGGGAAGCCAAGGGCCAGGGCGTGACGCAAGGCATTCTGCCCACCAAGGCCGCCGAAGACGACCCGCGCCGCTGGGGCGATGCTGAGGACGACCACGACGCCTGGCTGAAGGAACAAAAGCCGCCGCACTGGGGCTAAAGGACCGGGCCTGGGTGACGGGGCTGGCAGGTTTGTGACGGCTCAGGGTCCAACCAGGACGAAGAACAGTTTTCCCTGGGTGGAGGCCCCGGCCAGCCGGGCAGCCTGCTCTGCGTTTGCCGCCACCACGATAAGCCCGTCAGTCTCGGCGGTGCCCAGCCACTGCCCGCTCTGGCCGCCCTTGCCGGACGTCCACAGCACCGGCACAGAAGCTGCCAGGACCTCGGACGGTGCCTGCTGGTCGAAGCCGTTCGCCGCCGTCAGCACTACGTTGACCAGCTGCCCGGGCGAGACGAGCTGGATGGATGATGGATCGGCCATCCGGAGGGGCACGGCGGCCGAGCCGGGAGGCGTGCCGGCAAGGAGCCCGGGACCGAGCAGTTGGGCGTCCGTCAGGAGCTGGCCCTTGCGCAGGGGAGTTGCGAGTTGCTTGCCGGCCAACTCGCTTTCTTCGTGCAGGAATCCCGCGGCCATCATGTCCGGCGGTACCTGCACGTGGGCAAGGTCTGAGGCCCCCATGGCCGAGCCGGCAGGCAAATCCCTCGCGGCAGCCAGGGCTGTGACAGTATGGACCGGCGCGGGAGTGAGCTGATGGACGGTGATTGCAGCAGCCGCGCATAGCAGCAGCGCCACCGCGAGCCGGCGGTTCCGGCTCAGCCACCCGCCAAAGCGGACCGCTGCGGGCCGGCGACCGGCACTGCCGGAACGGCGTCGGGTGCGCGGATATCGGGAGGCAGCGCGGCCGCCGGGCCGGAGAAGGTTTGCAGGCATGCGCCTACGATATGGCGACGGGAATGCCCGCAACAGGAGCGCGGTGCCCTATGTGGACAAAACCGGGGCGGCCGGCGTCGGACAGTCCTGCTTAGCTGGCTGCAGCAGCAGCCGGAGCGGACGCGGCAGGTGCCGCCGCGGGAGCGGACGTTGCAGCCGCCGGGGCCGGCGAAACGGTGCTTCCCTTGGAGTCCCGGGAATCGGTGCGGTAGAAGCCGGATCCCTTGAAGACGACGCCTACGCTGTTGAACTTCTTGCGCAGCGTCCCCTGGCACTCGGGGCAAGAGGTCAAAGTACTGTCCGAGAACGACTGGACGATGTCGAAGGCATGGCCGCAATCCTTGCAGGCGTACGCGTACGTTGGCACTGGTGCTCCTCCTCTTGGGCAAACGAGAGGTCCCGTGCTGCCTGGATGGATGTCCCGTTAGCAGTCGCAGGGCCTGAGTGCTAATTCTATCATCCTCGCAGCGTTTGGCTGTGGGGCTCAGTGGTGGCCATCGAGCGGCAGGAACCCGGACGGCGCCAGGATGGCAGGGACGGGGCGGTCGAACTCCTCCTCGGGGATCTCGCCGGCGGGGAGCAGTTCTTCGTCATAAATAACGGCAGCCAGTGGGATGTTCTTCCCTGCGGTGGCGAGATGGCCCAAAAACTTGTCGTAGTACCCTCCGCCTTGCCCAACGCGGTTGCCTGAAAGGTCGACGGCGGTGGCCGGGATAAAGAGGGCGGCTGCCGTTCCGGCCACATCCGGTCCGTGCCTGTCGCCCTTGGGTTCCAGGATCGGGGCGTACCGGCTCTGCTCGAAGCCGGCGTCCGGGTTCCAGAACACCCATGCGAGCTCCCGCCCGGGCTCGCAGACGGGCAGCAGGACCTGGTGGCCGCCGGCATGGAGTTCGCTGATCAGCGGAAGGGTGGGCGGTTCGACGCCCACGCCGAAGTAGACGCAGAACGTGGCAGGGGCACCGCCGGCGAGGGATGCAGCCCAGCCTGCGCCGTGGCGGGCGATGGCAGCCCCTGCCGCCTCCAGTTGCTGCGGGCTGAGGGCGGCACGCCGCTGGCGGTGGGCAGTGCGGATCCTGGTCTTGGTTGCCTTTGCGTCCTCAAGCACTGTGTCTTCCTCCATCGTTGCATTGCGGCGTTGTGCACTGCAGTCACAGGGACCTGCAGCTGCCTAATGATTACTGAATGCTTGACGCTGACGTTAGATTAGTCGGGTGACTACCAGTAACCCCAGCAGTAACCCCAGAGTTCGCAAAGCCGTTATACCCGCTGCCGGACTCGGCACCAGGTTCCTGCCCGCCACCAAGGCCATGCCCAAGGAAATGCTTCCGGTCGTGGACAAGCCTGCCATCCAGTATGTGGTTGAGGAAGCCGTCAACGTGGGCCTCAACGACCTGCTGATGATCACCGGGCGGAACAAGCGGGCCCTGGAAGACCATTTCGACCGCGTGCCGGCACTGGAATCCACCCTTGAAGACAAAGGGGATACGACGAAACTGGCGTCCATCCAGGCTGCCAGCAATCTCGGTGACATCCATTACGTCCGCCAGGGCGACGCCAACGGTCTGGGCCACGCTGTCCTCCGCGCAAAACAGCATGTGGGCAACGAGGCCTTCGCCGTCCTCCTGGGCGATGACCTCATCGATGCCCGCGACGAACTCCTCAGCACCATGATTGAGGTGCAGGCGAAAACGGGAGGATCCGTGATTGCCCTCATCGAGGTGGAGCCGTCAGAGATCAGCGCTTACGGTTGTGCCGACATTGCGGAGATTGACGGCGAGGACTACGTTCGGGTCAACCGCCTGGTAGAGAAGCCGGCCGCGGACGAAGCCCCTTCCAACCTCGCCGTTATTGGCCGCTACGTACTGCATCCCGCCGTCTTTGATGTGCTGGAGCACACCGGTCCCGGGCGGGGCGGCGAAATCCAGCTCACCGATGCCCTGCAGGAGCTTGCGTCCGGAGAGGGCGAGGGGCACGGCGTGTACGGCGTTGTCTTCCGCGGCCGTCGCTACGACACCGGGGACAAGTTGAGCTACCTCAAGGCCTGCGTCCAGCTCGCCATCGACAGCGAAGATCTGGGCCCCGGCCTGCGGGAGTGGCTGCCGGGCTTCACCGCCAGCCTGTCCAAGTAGCACCGTGCGCCCCGGCCCCATCTGGCCCGTGACCCTCGAGTGCGGAGACCTGGTCCTGAGGCCCATCAGGTACCGGGACAAAAAAGAGTGGACGGAAGTGCGCACCCGCAACAGCCAATGGCTGACACCGTGGGAGGCTTCCAACCCGGACCCCGCCGGCGGCCTGCCGGATTACCGCCAAATGGTCCGCTCGCTGAACTCGCAGGCCGCCCAGGCCACGGCCCTTCCGTTTGTAATCACTGAGCGCGGTCCTGCCAGCAGGAACCCTGCGATTGTTGGCCAGTTGACTGTTTCATCGATTGTGTGGGGGTCGGCCATGATGGCGACCCTTGGGTACTGGGTGGACCAGGCGCGCGCGGGGCGGGGGATAGCACCCACCTCTGTCGCCCTCGTAACGGACCACTGCTTCCGGACCCTGGGGCTGCACAGGATGGAAATCAACATCCGGCCCGAGAACGGACCCAGCCTGCGGGTGGTGGAGAAACTGGGTTTCCGGGATGAGGGATACCGGCCGCGCTACCTGCACATCAACGGCGAGTGGGCCGACCACCGGTCGTTTGCCTTGACGTCAGAGGAAGTTCCCGAGGGGTTGTTGCACCGCTGGCTTGCCTCCAGGCCGTCATAAATCCATTGATTTGCCAGCTGCGCCACGACACACCGGGGCTAATGCGGGTGGAGCCGACGTGATGCTCATACGGTTTTGAGTGTGGACTTCCCCCTCAGCAGCTCAGTGATCCTTGTGGTTGCCGTTGTGCTCTGGATTGTATGGGTTGCCCCCTACGTCCTCCGGAACCGCCGGCACCAGTTCCAACCCGCCGGCGACTTCCCGGCAGACACCCCCGCCGATGAAATACCGGACCCGCGAGCAGGGCTGGTTTTGAAGGTCGCCGCCCAGCAGGAGAAAGCCATGGACACCAGGAAGAGCACCGGATCCACTGCAGCCACAGCGGCCAGCGCTGTCCCCACGGGCCAGTTCCGGATCCGATACGGCCGAACGGCACTCGCCCTCGTGGGACTGGTTTCCCTGCTGACCGCGATCGTTTCTGCGGTCCTGCTGGCGTTTGGGCTGGGATCTCCGGTTCTCCCCCTGGCATGCGTAGCCCTGACAGGAGCGTCCGTGGTCCTTCTCCGCTGGCTGGCCGTCCGGGACCGCAAGTCCAAAGTCAACGCTGCTTTCCGTTCCGCGATGACCGCACCTGCCCCCCGGCCCGCAGCCGAGCACGTTCCGCCCAAGCCGGAATCCGCGCCGGTGCGCCCGGAAAGCCCGCTCTTTGACGCGGAGGCCGACAAGCCCAAGATCAAACCCCTGACAGCCCTGGAACTCCGCGAAGCCGCCCTTGCCGTTGCCGTGGCTGCCGGTGACACCAGTGCAGCACTGCCCGCACCCGCAAGCACGTGGGAGCCCGTGGAGGTGCCCAAGCCTGTTTACGTTGAGGCGGCCAAGGCCGAGCGCCCGGCACCCGAGCCGCTGGGGCTGCCGGAGGCACCCAAGGCCACCGGCAAGCCGTCCCTCAAGCAGGGTGCTGCCGCCGTCCCCGCCGTGCCGGCTCCGGAAGCGCAACAGCTCACCAAGGCCCAGAGCGCGCTCAGCAATCTCGACGACGTCCTGCAGCGCCGCCGCGCCTGACGATTGGATCCCGGGACCGGTTCCGGTGACGGCTTCCGGGGGCCGGTTGGCATTGGGCCGGGAAAATTTGTAGCCTAGGTTCACCGGTGCCGCTCCTGTTGACCAAGCGGCTGGTTCCGGGGTTATAGCTCAGTTGGTAGAGCGCTTCGTTCGCATCGAAGAGGTCAGGGGTTCGAATCCCCTTAGCTCCACACATCCCTTCCCTGCCGGAGTACTGCGGCCCTCGTGGCGTGACGCCTCCACGCCCTAGAGCCAGCCCTTCTTCTTGAAGATGACGTACATCAGTGCCGCCGTAGCCGCCATCAGCCCGATGGCCACGGGGTAGCCCAGTTGCCAGTGGAGTTCGGGCATGTGGTCAAAGTTCATGCCGTAGACGCCGGCCACGAATGACGGTGCGAAGAAGATGGCGGCCCACGAGGAGATCTTCTTTACCTGTTCGTTCTGTTCCGCGCTTGCTTCGTTTTGCCGGTTCGCGGTGAGGGTTCCGTCCAGGGTCAGGGCGTTCTGCAACAGGTCGCGGAACGAGTCTGCCCGTGAGATCACCCGCTCCACGTGGTCCTCCACGTCGCGCAGGCTGTGCCGGAGGTCGGTTTCCACATCGTACTTTTCAAACCCCCGCTTCAGCTGGTGCATCATGTCCGGCAGGGGGTGGATGGCCCGCTGGAACTGGATGACCTCGCGGGCGAGTTCATAAATGCGGCGCGACACGGTCGTGTCGCCGCTGAAGAGCTGGTCTTCAATTTCGTCGATGTCGTTTTCCAGCCCGGCGACCACGGGCCCGTAGTCATCCACCACCCGGTCCAGCAGGGCGTAAAGGACGGCCTCGGGCCCGTGCCGCAACAGGTCCGGCCGGCTTTCCAGGCGCTGCCGCACCCGTGCCACTCCAGCAGTCTCGGCGTGCCGCACAGTGACTACGAAGTTTTTGCCCGTGAAAATGTGGAGCTCGCCGAACTCCACCGTTTCCGTGGCGTCGAGGTACCGGGCAGGGCGAAGGACGGTGAAAAGGTTGTCCTCGTAGCGCTCCAGTTTGGGTCGCTGGTGTGCGGAGATCGCGTCTTCCACCGCCAGCGCGTGCAGTCCGAACTCGGTGGCCACCGCCGCCATTTCCTCGGCGGTAGGCCGGTAGAGGCCGATCCAGGCCATTCCGCCGTGGTGCGCGAGGGTCTCGAAAGTCTGTTCCAGGTTTTCGGGTTCTGCGTGCCGCACGCCGTCCACGTAAACCGCATTGTCGATGATGGTCATGGCCGGCTGTCCTTCGCCGAGGGGGTCCGGGGCATCAGGACATCGCCCCGATGATGGCACCCGACACTGTCATGGCCAGCAGGTCGTGGCCGGAATCGATAAGGGTGACGGCGGCAGGCCGGCCCGCGAAGCCGTTGTGGATTACGTGGCCGCCGGCACGGAAGACCAGCGCCAGAACCAAAGCGAACCAGCCGCCCGCCAGGGCATTGTCCAGCCCGAGCTTGCTGATCAGGACTGCCAGCAGGATGGCCGTCAAGGCCGCCGCCGCCATCATGGGCACCCAGATTCCGGCGCCGCCACTTATGTTCTTGAGATCGTCCTCGGTTTTTCCGATCGCGGCCATCCACCGGTTGCCCAGGACGGCGGGCATGTACCAGACAAAGCCGATGGCCATGGTGGCGACGAAGGCAACCAGCACGGCGAGCCAGTTGATCTGTGAAACGTACGAGAGCCAATCCATTCTGAAAATCCTAGCTGTCCGTCTCCATCCCGGCCGCCCGGGAGGGTGTCGCCGGGCCGTGTTGTCCGGCCCCGGCAGCTTTGGCCAGGCCACCGATCAGCGGCTCCGTCCGGTAGGGGATGTGTGTGTGCAGCGCCAGGACGGTTTCGGTCCGGATGACCCCTTTGATCCTTAGGACCTGCCGCAGGGCTGCCTGGAGGTTGTGGGTGTCGGTGGCCACCACCCGGCACCAGACGTCACCGCGTCCGGAGATCTCGTGGACCTCCAGAACCTGCGGAATCAGCCGCAGCCCCCCTACCACCCCGTCCAGCTCGCGGTGTGACACCTCAATGGTCACGAACGCCACCACGTCGTAGCCCACAGCCTCCAGGTCCACCTCGCGGCCCCCGGACCGCAGGACCCCGGCCCGGAGCAGGCGCCGGACACGTGACTGTGCCGTATTGCGGGCAACCCCCAACGAATCGCTGAGCTCACCGATCTGGATCCTGGGGTCGCGGATGAGCTCCAGGAGGATCTTCAGGTCCGTGGGGTCCAGGTTGTTCAATTGATCACTCTCCGTCATATCAACATCAGAATTTTGATGACGATGCTCAATTGTGGCACGACGTTCCGCCCGAAAGAGCAGAAGTGCTGCACGCTGGAGCTATCACATGTCCATCCGCGCCGGGCTCCCACAAGGACCACCTGCCGCGGCAGCAGCAGAGGCGGCACAATGACGGTCTTCAGCGAACTCCGTATGCGTCCGGTTCCAGCCACAACGGCTGGGTGGGACGCGTCGGTTACTGCCCGGCTGGTGCTGGCCGGCGCCGTCATTTTCACGCTGTTGGTTGGTGCCAACCTTGCCACGCCCCTGTACCCCCTCCTGCAGGCGGAACTCGGACTGTCCCCGCTGGATATAACGGCCGCGTTCACGAGCTACGTGCTGGCCCTTGTGGCCACGCTGATGCTGGCCGGGCACTGGTCGGACCACATCGGGCGAAGGGCTGCCCTCATCCTCGCTGTTATTGCCGGTCTGGGAGGCGGCTGGCTTTTTGCCGGGGCACACACGCTGGGTGCGCTGTGCGCCGGACGGGCGCTCCAGGGAGTTGCCGTTGCCCTTGCCACAGGCGCCAGCGCCGCCGCCCTGCGTGAACTGCTGCCCTCACGCCCCGAGTGGGCCTCCCGCTTCACGCTGCTGGCTTCAGCAGGGGGAGTGGCCGCCGGCCCCGTGATCGGCGGGCTGCTGTCCCTGCTTCCCGGGGCTACGTCGGCACCGTACTACGCTCATGCTGCAGTCCTCGCTGCGCTGCTGGTCCCGCTGTACCTCCTGCGGGCACGCCCCGCCATCCAGCCGCCCGCAGGACCCAAGCCGCTGCACCTGCTCGCACCCCGCCGTCCTTCCGTGACGCGGGCGGCAAGGGGCGCGTTCTGGCTGGCAGCCAGCGTAGGCTTCCTGAGCTTCGCAGTGTTTGGTTTCTGCCTCTCGTTGGCCCCTGGCTACTTCGCCCGGATCCTGGCCGTGGACAGCCGACCCCTAATCGGTGTGCTGGCCGGCCTGACCCTCGCGGCATCGGCGCTGGCCCAGTTGGTGACCCTTCGGGGCCGCTTCGTTGTCCCGGGCGGGCTGGCTGTCCTGGGCATCTCGGTACTCCTGCTGGGCGGGGCAGGAGTGTGGAACAGCCCGGTGCTGCTGGTGGTTGCAAGCGTTGCCGCCGGCGTGGGACAGGGCCTTGCCTTCCGCACCGTTTTCAATGATGTTGCGGCCCGGGTGGAGCCAATCCGCCAGGCCCAGACCATCAGCACGGTGTACGTCATCACCTACCTGGGCAGCGCTGTCCCGGTGCTGGGACTCGGCTGGGCAGCCGGCGTGTTCGGCCTGGCGCCTTCCGTGGCCGGATTCGTGGTGCTGTGCGGCTCCGCAGCGCTCATTTTGGCTGCCGTCACACTCCGTCAGGCTGTTCGCACACGGGGCTAGCGGCCACAGGTCCGGTTACTCCGGGAGTGGCCCGTGGTTGCCCTGGATGTGCTCGAACACCAGCGTGGTTTCCGTGTGGCCCACCACTGGATCCGTGGCCAGGTTGTCCAGCACCCAGTCCCGCAGGTCCTCGGTGGTGGCAACGGCAATGTGCAGCAGGTAATCCACCGAGCCCGAGGTATGGAACGTGGACAGCACTGCCGGGAGACGGGGGACGCGCGCCGTAAAGCGGTCGATCTGGTCCCGGTCATGCGCCCTCAGCCGCACAGCCACCAGCGCCTGCACCGACCTGCCGATGGATGACAGATTGAGCTTCGCCTCAAAACCCTGCACGATCCCCCGCTCCGTGAGCGCACGGGTCCGCATCAGGGCTGTGGAGGGGGCGATGCCCACCAGCTCGGCAAGCTGCTTGTTCGAGATCCTTGCGTCCTCCACCAAAGCGGCAAGAAGGCGTTCGTCGATGGCATCAAGGGGCTCCAGATGCACTCCCGGCCTGACGTTCCTGGCATTCGTGCTCACGGCGGCTCCTTACAAAGTTCCTGCGTTTATCCTAGACGCCCGCAGGCCCGCGTTCAGGCTGCGGCAGTGCCCGCTGCCTTCGGATGGACGACGGCGACAGTCACCGCAGTGAGGCAGGCGAGGATCATGACGGCGGCGGCCAGGGCGTTCCAGCCATAGGACTGGAAGAGCAGGCCGCCGGCCCAGCCGATGAGGCTTGATCCCAGATAGTAGGCGAGGTTGTAGAGCGAGGCGGCCTGGGCACGTCCGGTGCTGGCAATGGCACCCGTCCAGCCCGCGCCGATACTGTGGGCGGCAAAGAAACCGCCCGTGTAAATGACGAGCCCCGCGAGGATCAGCACAAGTGACGGGGCCAGCGTGAGGGCGAGGCCCGCCGTCGAGAGGGACAGCCCGGCGAGCAGCACGTTGCGGCGACCGAAACGCATCGTCAGCCCTGCTGCCCAGCGGGAGGAGAAGGTCCCCGAAAGGTAGGCAAGGAAAATCAGGCTGATGACGGTGGCGGGCAGGCCAAAGGGCTCGCCGGAGAGCCGGAATCCGAGGTAGTTGTAGACGGCCACGAAGCCGCCCATCATCAGGAAAGCCTGGATGTAGAGGGCGAACAGCCGAAAGTTGCGCAGGTGGCCGCCAAGGGTATGGGCGGCTCCGCGAAGCCCGGGAGCCTGGGCGGCGGCAAATCCCTGGGCCCGCGGCACCAGGACCAGGAAGGCGACGGCGGCCAGCGTCGCCAGGACGGAGACGGCCAGGGCTGCGGCACGCCACCCCCACAACTCCCCGGCAGGTCCGGCCACCAGGCGGCCGGCCAGGCCGCCAAGCGTGGTGCCTGCGACGTAGCTTCCCGCTGCCACTGCGGCATGGGCCTTGGTAACCTCCTCGTTGAGGTAGGCGATGGCAATGGCCGGGATCCCTCCAAGCGCCATCCCTTCGAGGAGCCGCAGCCCCAGCAGCATGGCGAAGCTGGTGGACAGGGGCACCAGCAGGCCCAGCACTGTTGCCACGGAGATTCCCCACATCATGGCCTTGACCCTGCCTATCCTGTCCGCAAGGAAGGACCACGGGATCACCGTGACGGCCAGCCCCACGGTCGCCAAGGAGATGGTCAGCGCGGCCTCCGCGGCAGTGACCTGTAAGTCCGAGGCAAGGATCGGCAGGACGGCCTGGGTGGAATACAGCTGGGCAAAAGTCGCCACCCCGGCAAAGGCCAGGCCGGCAATGATCCGGCCGTACGCCGTCGAGCCTTTCGCGTGCCCCTCCCAGCCCGGCAGGGACGTTTGGTGCCCGGGGTGCGGGCGGCTGTGTGGCATCTGGCAAGCGTAGACCCAGCCCAATACCTGCTTCCAATGCATCTTTTATGCCAGACTCATATCAGAATCGGAACAATGCCCCCTCGTAGCCTTGGAACCAGGAAGGACCTATGGAGCCCGACCACAAGCAGTTGGCGCAGCTTCTTCCGCTCCTGCCGCTGCTGGCTGAACTGGGCCGGACCGAACATGTCACCGAAACCGCCGAACTCCTCGGAGTACCCCAGTCCACTGTGAGCAGGGCACTGGCGCGGGCCAGCGCCGCCGTCGGTACCGAACTCCTGGTCAGGGACGGCAGGGGAGTGCGCCTCACCCCGGCTGCCCGGTCCCTGCTGCCCTACATCGAGCGGGCACTGACAGAGTTCCAGGCCGGGCTGGACCTGGTCCGCAACGAGTCCGATATTGTTCGCGGCAAAATCTCCGTCTCGTTTCAGCACACCTTTGGCGAGTCCACGCTCCCGCTCCTCATCAGCGCCTTCCGCAGCCGCCACCCGGGCGCCGTGTTTACGCTAAGCCAGGGAGCGCGCGACTCCTGCCTGGCCGAGCTCGCGGCGGGCGGGTCCGACCTGGCGCTGACCGCGCCGGTGGCAACCCCCGGCAGGAACCTTCTCTCCGTTCCGCTCTACCGGGAACCCCTGCGCCTGGTGGTCCACCACAGCCATGCCCTCGCCGGCAGGGCCGAGGCGTCCGTGGCGGACATCCGCTCCGAACCGTTTGTGGCACTCGGCCCCGGCTACGGCATGCGCTCGCTGACCGATGCCCTGTTCCGTGAGGCCGGATACCGTCCCCGCATCGCCTTCGAAAGCCAGGACTCCCATACCGTCCGGGGCCTCGTTTCAGCCGGACTCGGCGTCAGCATCCTGCCACCGGGCGGGGATGCCCCCGGCCGGAACGTCAGCGCGGAAACAGGCAACCTGGGCTGGGTGGAAGTGCCCCTCGACTCTGCTTTGGCCTTCCGTGAGGTCGGCCTGAGCTGGCGGCAGCGTAAAGCCGGGGTTGAGCCGGCTGCCGTCCGGCTGTTCCGCGAAATGGTCCTCACCGACGGACCGGAGCTCCTGGCCGGGCTCGTGGAACGGCGGTCCCGGCTGGTCAACCCCCGTGGCGAGGGACCCGAAACTTCAATAATCCTGGGACCAGTACCCTTGTGACGTGACGAACACCGAGAATCCCTCTGCCCTGCCCGCCAAGTCGCTGAACCCGCCGTCGAAGCCGCCCGGCGGCGTCATCATCGGCCTGGACATCGGCGGGACGAAAACGCACGGCATCCGCTTCGAAAACGGTGTCCCGGTGGGCGATGAGTCTGCGGGGAGTTCGAACGTCCAAAACGTCACCCGTGACGAAGCTGCCCGCAACCTGGCCAGCCTCTTTGGCAGGATCGGCGGGGGAATGGTGTCCCACGTGTACGCCGGATCCGGCGGCATTGACACTGAAGAGGACGCCGCAGCCCTTGCCGGGCTGATCGAACCGCACGTTCCCGGCGCGCACATCACGGTGGTGCATGACTCCCGGCTGCTTCTCGCTGCAGGCCACTCCGGGACAGGCGTGGCAGTGATCGCCGGCACCGGTTCGGCAGCCTGGGGCAGGAACGCCGACGGCGCCGAGGCCAGGGCGGGAGGCTGGGGTTACCTGCTGGGTGACGAAGGCAGCGGTTATTGGCTGGGACGGGAGGCTGTGCGGTACAGCCTGCGGCGGATGAACCAGGGCCTTCCAGTGGACCAGCTGACTGCCGCCCTGCTGGCGTCCTGCGGAGTGGACCATCCGAACCGCCTCATTGCGCAGTTCCATTCCCCGGACACCGGCCGCCGTTTCTGGGCGCAGCAGGCCCGGCACGTGGTGGAGGCGGCAGCAGCGGGCCATCCGGCAAGCCAGGAACTGCTGGAGCAGGCGGGCCAGGACCTTGCCGGGCTGGCCCTGCAGGTGCTGCAGCAGCTGGAGATCCCCGGGCCGGTGATCCTGGGCGGCGGGCTGGGCATGAACGTGGCGCCGCTCCAGGACTCCTTCCGCCGGCACCTTGCAGAAGCCGGGGTGACAGATGTCCGGGTCCTGGACCAGGAACCCGTCTTCGGTGTGCTGCAGCTGCTGGCAGAACAGGCCTGACGCGTAGCGTGAGCAGGGACGCGCCCTCGCCGGACCGGATCCCTACACGGACCGCTTCCGCGGAGTAAGCCGTACGGCCGGCAGCGGGGGAGCAGGGATGCGCCCGGCCTCCGGGCCGGCGTCAGGACCGTGCCCGGGGACCAGGCCGTAGCGGGCTGCTGCCGTCTCCCCGTCGGGAAGGGCCGCCTGCGCTTCCCATGCATCCCGGGCCTGCTCGACTTCATCGTGCGTACGTCCCACGAAGTTCCACCACATCAGCAGCTCCTCCTGGAAGGGCTCGCCGCCGATCAGGAGGAAACGGGTGCCGGGCTCCGCCTGGACCTGAAGTTCCTGCCGGCCGATGCCAAGGTAGCCCAACGGCCCGGGAGGAAGTTCCTGCCCGTCCAGCGTCAGCCCGCCGTCGAGCACCAGGATGCCGTGTTCGAAGTGCTCGTTGAGGGGGAGTACGGCACTGCCTTCGCAGGAAACATCCGCTCCCACAATCGGGGAATACATCGTTGCCGGCGAGACCGCACCACCGAGTTCGCCCACCATCACGGTGGCGGTAAAACCTTCGCCGGCCGCTGTGGGAAGGTCACGGTGCTGCTCGAACGCCGGCTGCCGGTGCCGTTCCCCATCCGGAAGGGCCACCCAGAGCTGCAGGCCGCGCTGCAGGGGCAGTTCGCCCCCCGGGGGAAGCACTGCGAACTCAGAATGGGAAACCCCGTGCCCCGCCGTCATGATGTTCAGCTCGCCCGGCCGCACCACCACGTCGCTGCCCACACTGTCCCGGTGCCGGATGGTCCCGGCCAGCGGCCAGGTCACCGTTTGCAGCCCGATATGCGGGTGCGGAAGCACTGACATCGCGGTCCGGTCCGGGCCGAAGCTGTCCAGGAAGCACCAGGCGCCTATGGTCGGGAGCCCGCGCTGGGGCAGCGTCCGCCGGACATTCATCGCACGCACCCCGCCCAGCGGTACTTCACGTTCAGGCCACAGCTGCAGGCAGGGGCCGGAGTTTCCTTCCGGCTGTGCCGGCGGGCACACTTCCTGTTGCGGGGAAACTTCCAAGTTGGTCACCTCCCCACTTTAGGCCGGGATACCACCGCGCGGTATGTCCATCGCCCCGGCCCAACACGTACCCATCCGGCCGTGCACCGGCACCGAATGATTACAGTTAGGGATTCCTTTGCCGGAATTGGGGTGTGCTGCAGGTGTTGCCGCGTCCGGTTTGGGCTACCGTAACTATCAGCGTGCTGTGACAATTCCGCGTTGCTTTCCGAAGCCGTCCAACAGAACAGGTAAGTCCGCATGGACCAGGCCATGATCGAGTTTCAGAGTGTCACCAAGCAGTACCAGGGCGCGCAGCCGGCCGTGGACCAGCTCACCATGTCCATTAGCCCAGGTTCCATCACCGTATTTGTGGGGCCCTCCGGCTGCGGAAAGACCACGTCGCTGCGCATGATCAACCGCATGGTCGAGCCCACCTCAGGCGTCATCACGGTAGCGGGCAAGGACGTCACCACCGTCCCGGCGCCGGAACTCCGCCGTTCCATGGGGTATGTGATGCAGTCCTCCGGACTTTTGCCGCACCGCTCGGTGCTGGACAACATCGCCACCGTGCCCAGGCTCAACGGTGTCTCCAAGTCCGACGCCAGGAAACGCGCCCAGGAACTGCTCGACGTCGTCGGCCTGGCCCCTTCCCTGGGGAAGCGCTACCCGTCGCAGCTTTCCGGCGGCCAGCAACAGCGCGTGGGCGTAGCCCGGGCCCTCGCCGCAGACCCCCCGGTCCTCCTGATGGACGAACCATTCAGCGCCGTGGATCCCGTGGTCCGTGACGAGCTTCAGCAGGAACTCCTAAGGCTCCAGAAGGACCTGGCCAAAACCATCGTCTTTGTTACCCACGACATCGACGAGGCCACAACATTGGGCGACAAGGTGGCCGTCTTTGCCACCGGCGGCAAGCTCGCGCAGTATGCCACTCCGGAGGAGATCCTGCGGGCGCCCGCGAATGACTTCGTGGCCTCCTTCGTGGGGCGAGACCGCGGTTTCCGCCACCTTGGGTTCACCCCGTCCGACGGCGTCACGCTCCACCCGGTGCCAACCATCGTCCGCGGTCCCTCCGGTTACGAGTCCGATCCCGGAGCCGCCGGCGGCTGGCAGCTCGTGGTTGATGCGGATATGCGCCCGCTGGGATGGGCAACGCCGGGCAGCGACACCGGCCTCATCCCCGGCGGCTCGTTGTTCCGGCTTGGCGAGAGCCTGCGCCGGGCGCTGGACGCTGCGCTATCGTCACCGTCGGGCCTTGGCGTGGCGGTCGATTCCGAGGGCAAAGTCCTGGGCGTGGTTCGCGGCGGTGAAGTCCTGGCCCTGATTGAAGAGGCACGCCAGGTACGGCAGGCTGCACTCTGATGCAGTGGTTCCTGGCCAACAGCGGCATGGTCCTGGAACGGGCAGGCCAGCACATGCTCCTCGCCCTTGTCCCCATGGCTTTGGGGCTGCTGATTTCCCTCCCACTCGCGCAGCTTGCGCGGCAGAACCGCACTCTCCGCTCGGTGGTGTTGACAGCCTCCTCGCTTCTGTACACCATCCCGTCGCTGGCGTTGTTCATCATCCTGCCCACTATCCTCGGCACACGGATCCTCGACCCGCTCAACGTGGTGGTGGCACTGACCATCTATGCCGTGGCCCTGCTGGTGCGTGCAGCCCTGGACGCCTTCGACTCCGTGAATGAGGATGTCAGCCAGGCCGCCGTCGCCATGGGCTACAGGCCGCTGGCGCGGTTCCTGCAGGTGGATCTGCCGCTGTCCCTCCCTGTCCTGTTTGCCGGCCTGAGGGTGGTGTCCGTCAGCAACATCTCCCTGGTCAGCGTTGCAGCCCTGCTGGGCATTGGGAACTTGGGGATGCTCTTTACGTCCGGCCTGCAGCGGGATTTTGTTACCGAAGTAGTGGTGGGGATCATCGCCATCCTGGTCCTGGCGCTGCTGATGGACGCCATCCTGGTCCTCCTGGAGCGGATCCTCACGCCGTGGGAGCGGGCCGGGAAGCGGCGGACGCCGCAAGCGGCCGGAGGCGACGCCCCAGCGGAAGCTGCTGCCGCGCGTCGTCTTTCCGAGCCGAAAACGGGAGGCGAAAACGCATGAGCGTCTTCACCGACACCTTCGCATGGCTTGCAGACCCTGAGCACTGGACCGGCAGCGCCGGTATTCCCGCCCGGCTCGCCGAGCACCTGCAGTACACCGGCCTGGTGATGCTGATTGCCGCCGCAATCGCCGTTCCCGTCGGCCTGTACGTCGGCCACACCGGCAGGGGGAGGGTAGCCATCGTTGCCCTCGCAGGTGCCCTGCGCGCCCTGCCAACCCTCGGGTTGCTGACACTCTTCGTCCTGCTTGCCGGCATCGGCCTCATGCCCCCGGTCTGGGCGCTGGTGATCCTCACGGTGCCGCCCCTGCTGGCCGGTACCTATGCGGGCATCTCCAGCGTGGACCGCAACGTGGTGGACGCCGCCCGGGCGATGGGAATGACTGAGCTCCAGGTCCTGTTCACGGCTGAGCTGCCCAACGCGCTGACCGTGATGTTCGGCGGCTTCCGCACCGGCGTGCTGCAGGTCATCGCCACCGTCTCCGTCGTTGCCTACATCAACCTTGGCGGCCTTGGCCGCTACCTCTTCGACGGCCTTGTCCTCAGCGACTTCCCGCAGATGCTGGGAGGTTCCCTGTTGATCGCAGCCCTGGCCATCGCCGTCGACCTCGTCCTGTCCCTTTTCCAGAGGCTCTTCCTCTCATCAGGAGCCTCGAAGCAGTCACGCCGCAGCCAGCAGGCTGCGGTCGATCTCACAGACCCCGTGATCGCGGAGGCTGTTGTACAAGGAGGTAAGTCATGAAAGAAAGCCGTTCCCAACACTTCGGCAGGCGGGCCCTGGGCGGGCTGGCCGCCGGGCTCGGTGTGGCACTGGCGCTGTCCGCCTGCGGTGGGTCCGATCCCTTGAGCAATGCTCCGGCCACCAGTGCAGGAGGCTCCGGCGAAGCAACGTCCCTGGTGGTTGGCTCGGCTGACTTCCCGGAAAGCCAGATCGTCGCCGAACTTTACGCCGGTGCGCTGAAGGCGGCAGGCCTCACGGCCACCACCAAGCCGAATATCGGCTCCCGCGAGGTGTACTTCAAGGCTGTCCAGGACGGTTCGGTGGATGTGGTTCCGGACTACACCGGAAACCTGCTGCTGCACGTGGACAAGGAAGCCACAGAGGAATCGGCGGAAGACATCGCCGGAGCGCTGCCGGACAAGCTGCCCGACGGCCTTGCGGTTGCGGAAGCTTCCAAGGCGGAGAACAAGGACGCCATGGTGGTCACCAAGGCAACCGCGGAGAAGTACCAGCTGAAGTCCATCGAGGACCTGGCCAAGGTCTGCAGCGAGATTGTGGTGGGCGCCCCGGCCACCTTTGCTGAGCGCGCCTACGGGCTGCCGGGCCTGAAGAGCAACTACAACTGCGAGCCCAAGAAGCTGGAGCCCTTCAGCGACGGCGGCGGTCCGGTGACGCTCAAAGCCCTGCTCGAAGACCAGGTGCAGGTGGCGGACATTTACACCACCACCCCGTCCATCACGGACAACGACCTTGTGGTCCTGGAGGACCCGAAGAACAACTTCATTGCCCAGCAGGTCATCCCGCTGTACAACGAAGCAAAGATGACGGACAAGGCGAAGGAAGCGCTCAACTCTGTCTCCAGAATCCTCACCACAGAGGACCTGATCAACCTCAACCGTGCTGTCAGCGGCGACCAGAAACAGGGTGCCAAGGAAGCGGCCGAGGCCTGGCTCAAGGACAAGGGCATCGTCAAGTAGGAGCCTGCTTACCTGCTGTGCCAGTACGACGGCGGCGGCCGGGCGTTTTACACAGCCGCCGCCCC
>JBKJVX010000209.1:0-42445 GCA_046717065.1 Arthrobacter sp.
TGTCACTGCATCTTTGGAAGTAATACCGAGCTCTTTGGCGAGCTCATGTACGCGGACCTTGGCCACATTTCTCCTGTCTCGGTCCGCACCGAGCCAGGCACGAACCGTCTACTTCTTACTGCGGGCCCAAGCCGCGATTACTGCAGAAGGGCCCATTGCAGAGCGCAACAAAGTTGTCATCGTTGCGCACTCATCGCTGGGAACTCATCGGGTTTCCATCAGATTTCTGACCCGCTTTCAGGTTGGACGGTTGGTGTTGCAGTTGCCGTGGCTGCAACTCTCGTGCCTGACTTGATCCAGTCTTCGACGGCGGCCGTTCCGGTCGCGCCCGCAAGGGAACGTCCGAAAGCCCGCCGTTTGATCGCTAGAGCCAGGCACGATTCGCTGGGGTGCAGCCATGCACCCCGGCCAGCCATCCGGCGTCGTTCATCCACCAGGACAGCGGTTGATCCGCTGCCTTCGGCGACGAGCCGGAGTAATTCATTCCGCTTGCCCTTTTTCCGGCAGCCGATGCAGGTACGTTCCGGTTGATTCCCGGTGGAAAGCACTGCCACGGTCATCTTCCTGACGTTCATATCTGCTGGCCCCGGAATGCCTGACCTTTCGCTTGCTCAGCGAAAGGGGGCACGCGCAGGGCGCACGACTGCCGGCCGTTGGGCGCGGCCTTTTCTATTCTAGCCCCTCCGGGCCGTTCTGCCCGAAACCCCGCTGCGGTTCCGGCGTGGCAGCCCGTGGCGGGCAGCTGGTTTGCCCTTGCCCGGGCAGCTAGTTTTCGCGTGCGGTTGCGGCGTCGGAGACGATGTCGATCCGCCAGCCGGTGAGTTTGGCAGCCAGGCGGGCGTTCTGGCCCTCCTTGCCGATCGCCAGGGACAGCTGGTAGTCGGGAACCACCACACGGGCGGAGCGGGTGGCTTCGTCGGTGATGGTGACCGAATTCACCCGCGACGGGGACAGCGCACTGGCAATGAACGTGGCAGGGTTCTCGCTGAAATCGACAATGTCGATCTTTTCGTCGTTGAGCTCCGTCATCACTGCCCGGACGCGTGATCCCATTTCACCGATGCACGCACCCTTGGCGTTGATCCCCGGGGTGTTGGCCTTGACGGCAATCTTGGTGCGGTGGCCTGCTTCCCTGGCCAGTGCCACGATCTCGACGGAGCGGTCGGCGATTTCCGGTACTTCCAGTTCGAAGAGTTTCCGGACCAGTCCCGGGTGGGACCGGGAAAGTGTCACGGACGGTCCCTTGTTGCCGCGGTGGACATCGATGACCAATGCACGCAGGCGGTTGCCGTGGATGTACTTTTCCCCCGGAACCTGTTCGGGCGGGGGCAGGAGCGCTTCAACGGTGCCGAGGTTGACCTGGACCATGTGCGGGTTGTGGCCCTGCTGGATGGTTCCGGACACCAGTTCGCCTTCGCGGCCCTTGAACTCGCCCAGGACGTTGTCGTCCTCGACGTCGCGCAGCCGCTGCAGGATGATTTGGCGGGCGGTGCTTGCGGCGATGCGGCCGAACCCCTCCGGGGTGTGCTCGAACTCGCCGATGGGGGCGCCGTCGTCGTCAATCTCTACGGCCCAGATGGTCACATGGCCGCTCTTGCGGTCCAGCTCCGCGCGGGCCTTTTCGAAGGCGCCGGGCGACTTGTGGTAAGCCACCAGGAGTGCCTGCTCAATGGTGGGGATCAGGAGGTCCAGCGGGATTTCACGCTCACGCTCCAGAAGTCTCAGTGCGCTCATGTCAATATCCATCAGGCCTCCTCAGAAGGTCCATTGTGTTCAGGTTCCAGACCGTCCCCGTTGAGGTGGCTGAATTCGATCTCGACTTTTCCGTTGCGGATCCTGTCGAAAGGAAGCTTGATGGGATCGCCTTGCTTAGGCTTCATTCCCTTTTTGACCGCGATCTCGGGCACGAGCGTCACACCGGCGTCGTCCACTGACTTGATGCGGCCCATAATGTTGTCGCCCTGGACAACGTTGACCTTGACCATCCTGCCCTTGGCGCGGTGCCAGTGGCGGGGTTCTGTCAGCGGCCGGCCGACTCCGGGCGACGAGACTTCGAGGTCGTAGGGACGGCCGTCGTCGGCGGGATCGTTGTCCAGCACGTCGGACAGGACCTTGGAGATGTCGGCGATGACGTCGAGGCTCACTCCGCCGGTTTCTTCCTGGGGAAGGTCCACCACTACGTGGACCACCCGGTGCGAACCGGGGATGATCGCCACGTCCTCAAGGTACAGGCGGTTGGCCTGGACCGCGGGTTCAAGGAGGGCCCTGAGCCGTGCAGCTTCCGGATTGTGTGCGGCGTCAGCCTTACCCGTTCCGGTATGGTCTGATGAAGCCGTGGCTTCTGCATTGCTCACGATGCCGGCCGCCTCCCGTTAGATGATGTTGTGTGTACTAGCGTAGCTATTTTACCGGTTCATTGGTGCACGGAGTTTCCCTCCCGGCGTGACACCATGGTCTGTTGTGAAAGACGACAGCCAGGAAAACCCGCCGCGAATGCGCTATTTCCGGTACGCCGTTTTGTCGCTCACAGCCTTCCTTGTCCTGAGCCTGGGTTTCGCCCTGATCCCGGCTGAACCGCCTGCACCCGCGGAACCACCGTTCTCTGAACAGGCGCGCACAGCTGCGTTGGAACAGACTTTGAGTTTGCGTTCCACCGGGATGGCGCTTGCCGCCTCCGCAGGAATTGCGGCCGCCGGTGGAACTCCGGCAGCCCCGCTGGACCGTGTTGTGACCTTGCTGACCATTCAGGCCAGGGCGCTGATGCTTCCTGCCGCGGCTTCGGCTGAGGCTGCCGCGTCGGCCACTGCGACGGCGTCGCTTCCCGCCGGCGCAGCCGCGCCCCCAGCTACTCCCCCGCCGTCGAATCCTCCTGCCCAGGCGACCCTGGCTGAGTTCGCGGCCTCCCTCGCCGCCAGCGGGCAGCAACGGCTGAAGGACGCAGAAACGGCCGACGGCGGCATGGCACGCCTGCTGGCGGCAAGCGGCACCGCGCAGCTTCTGGCAGCCGAACAGCTTGGGGTGCCGGCCGCACCCGCCCCGGAAGGTCAGTCACAGGAAGGGAAGCTGTCCCCCACTGGGGAAGTAACGGCAGCCGGCCCGGGTTCTACTGAACCCGCAGGAGCGTCCGCCTGCCCTGCGACGCCGGCGGCCGGGAGCATTAGCGTGGGGGCCGCACTGGCCGCCGCGGCTGAAGCCGAACTGGAGGCAGTGTATGGCTACCAGGCCGCCCTTACCCGCCTACCTCCGGAAGGGGCACGGCCGGCGTCGGACTTCCTGGCGCAGCACCAGGACCTGGCGGACCAGGCCGCAACCTACAGCCTCATGCACTGCGGGGCACCGTCCCCGCAACCGCCCGGGTACGTCCTGGACCCAGGGTTCCTCGACGCTCCGGCCGCCGGGCTCGCCCGCCTGGAGGCAGCCACCTTGCCGGCCTACGGAGACATCGTGGCCATCACCGGCTCAACCACCCGGGCCTGGGCCCTGTCGGCACTGCAGGGAGCAGCCCGCCGCGCCCAGCACTGGGGTGCCGATGCAAACCCGCTGCCTGGCCTCGTCCTGGACGAAGCGCAGCTTCCGCAACTGCCAGTCTAGGAAGAACTCGCCGAGCACGACGCACTGGCCGCGCAGCTGTCCGGGTGGTGGCGGGCGGAGCCCTGGCGCTCGTCGCCGCGTTCAGCCTCGCAACATGCTCGGGGCCACTGGCGTGGTCGAAGGAAGTACCCTGCCACACCGGCCGCTCCCCTGCGCCTAGGCTGGGACTGATGAGCGAGCCAGTTGCAGTACCAATCCCACCTGACCTCACTGCGCGGTACACCCGCAGCAGCGCGGGGCGGGCGTGGCTCGCGTCCCTGCCGGACCTCATCCAGGGCAGGCTGGAGGACTGGCAGCTGACGCCGGACCTGCCTCCCGGCGCCTTGCCCTGGAACGGGCACGGCGGGGTGGTCATCCCCGTGCGGCAGCCGGACGGCACCCAGGCAGCCCTCAAAGTCGCCTTCCCGCACGACGAAGCCCGCGTGGAGCGGCACGCCCTGGACCTCTGGCAGGGACGCGGAGCGGTGGCACTGCTGGCGTCCGATGCAGGAACGTGCGCCATGCTCCTGGAAAGGCTCGACGGCGAACGCTCCCTCACCGCTGTCCCGATGGACGACGCCGTGGTGGTGTGGGCGGGATTGGTGCGGAAACTGAGCCTCAGGCCCGACGACCGGCCGCAGTGGCAGGAGTTCGAACACATCGCCGCCCGTGCAGAGCAATGGAGTGACGACCTGCCGGCTGACTGGGAACAGCTGGGACGCCCGTTCCCCCGCTGGCTGCTGGAGGCCGCCCTTGAGGTGTGCCAGACCCGCGGGGCAGTGGGACGGCGTTCGGCACGCGACGCCCTGGTCCATACGGACCTGCACTTCCTCAACGTCCTGGCCCGCCCGGCTGCGTCTGCCCCGGCAGGACCTCCGACGCCGGCCGGTTACGCCGCCATAGACCCCCAGCCAATGATCGGCGAGCCGGAGTTTGCGGTGGCCCCGTTGTTGTGGAACCGCCTGTCCGACTTGCCCATGAACGGGGCAGAAGCCGGCCTGCGCCGGCGCTGCACGGACTTCAGCTCCGCCGCGGGCCTGGACCCTGACGTCGCGCGGCAATGGGCCATTGCCAGGGAAGTGGCAAACGCCCTGGTGTATGCGGGCAAGCCCGACCATCGAGGCGACCTGGCCAGGTCCCTGTGGGTGGCCAGCACGCTGGCCGGCAAAACCCTCGACGGGCTGCCCTCGGCGCACCGCCTGCCCGAGCCAGGCGAAGCGGTCGGCATACACTGACGGCGAGTGGAGTCCTGGCAACGAATGTGGCCGTGGCGGATCAGCTGCCGCGCACGGCGGCGAGGGCGGAGGATACGGCCGCGACGGCGGTGTCCACCTCTTCCTCTGCTGTCTGCCAGTTGCTGACGGAAATTCGCAAAATGTCCCGGTCCCGCCAGCGGGAGCCGGTCATCCATACGCGGCCGTCCGCGATGATGCGCGCCGTCACTGCACGGGTGGTGGCGTCGTCGCTGAACGCCGCGCAGACCTGGGTGTAGGCGACGTCGTTCAGAACCTCCACGCCGTCGAGCCCTGCCAGCCCTGCCGCGGTGTCCGAAGCCGCGGCGGCCAGTCCCCGTACCTGGGCTGCTACGCCGTCCCGGCCCAGGCTCTTGAGCGCCGCCCACACCGGCACACCGCGGGCCCGGCGTGACAACTCAGGCACTTTTTACGAACGGGTCGCCCGGACCCTCGGGGTCCTGGATGAGGTAACTGGTGTGCAGGCCCATGGCGGATCGAAGGGCCGATGCGTCGCGCACGATGGCAATGCCGCAGTCGTTCGGCACGTTCAGGGTTTTGTGCGCGTCAGTCCCCCACGAGTCAGCTCCCTCGTAGCCGCGCGTCAGGTTTCCGAATTCAGGCACTGCCGCCGCCCAGAGACCGAACGCGCCTTCGATGTGGACCCAGGCGCATGTGGTGCCCATGCGGCCCTCTCCTACCCCTGTTGGGCGAAGTTTTCCTGCCAGACGTCGTACCCGAGCTTCAGGATCAGGGCGGCCACCACGACGAGGAAGACCACGCGGACGAACCGGCTCCCCTGCGCTACGGCCGTCCTTGCCCCAAGGTACCCGCCGGCCATATTGGCGGCACCCAGCAGCAAGCCCAGGCCCCACAGGATGGAGCCGTGCGGCAGGAAGAACATCAGGGCACCTGCATTGGTTGCCATGTTCACGATCTTGGCTTTGGCACTGGCCTCCAGGAACGCGTAACCCATCGCCGAAACCAGTGCGATCACCAGGAAAGAACCCGTCCCCGGGCCAATCAGGCCGTCGTAAAAGCCGATGACGGCGCCGATCAGGCAGGCCACCACATAGTGCTTGTGGCCGTTGTGGCGCAGAGCGGTGATGTGCCCGGCATCCGGTTTCAGGGCAGTAAACAGGGCCACCGCCACCAGTGCGGCGACGATGATGGGTTTGAACACGCTGGACGGCAGCGTGGCGGCCAGTACGGCGCCGCCAAAGCTGCCGGCCAGGGCGATCACGGCCATCGGCAGTGCCGTCCGCAGGTCCGGTCCTACCCGCCGGTAGTAGGTGACGGCGCTGGTTGCGGTTCCGAAGATGGATCCCAACTTGTTGGTGGCCAGCGCCTGCACCGGCGTGATGCCCGGGACCAGCAACAGGGCAGGAAGCTGGATCAGCCCGCCCCCGCCCACCACTGCGTCCACCCAGCCCGCTGCAAAACCAGCCAGCACGATCAAAACCAGCGTCGTGAGCTGGATGGACTCAAGCCCTAAGAGCACCTCGGCGGGGTCAGCTGGCGCGGACGGCGTTGACTACGTAATCAACTGCCTTGTCTACCGCAACGTTCTCGGCTTCGCCGCTCCGGCGGTCCTTGATCTCCACCACGCCGTCCACCAGGCCTCGGCCCACGGCCAGGATGGTGGGTACGCCCAGCAGTTCAGCATCGCCGAACTTGACCCCCGGCGAAACCTTGGGCCGGTCATCGAGCAGGACCTCAAGGCCCGCAGCTGATAGGTCTGCTGCAAGCCGCTCAGCGGTGGCGAAGATGTCTTCGCCCTTGCCGACAGCCACCACATGGACGTCCGCCGGTGCAACGGCACGCGGCCACACCAGGCCCTTGGCGTCATTGTTGGATTCGGCCAGCGCTGCCACGGCCCGGGTGACACCCACGCCGTAAGAACCCATGGTCACCGTGACCTGCTTGCCGTTCTGGTCCAGGACCTTCAGCTCCAGCGCTTCGGCATACTTCCGGCCGAGCTGGAAGATGTGGCCCATCTCGATTCCGCGGGCAGTTTCCAGGGGGCCGGAGCCGTCCGGGGCGGGATCGCCTTCGCGGACCTCGGTGCACTCGATGACACCGTCCCACGTGAAGTCCCTGCCTGCCACCAGCCCGAAGACATGCTTGCCGGCTTCATTGGCACCGGTGACCCACGTGGTGCCGCTGACGATGCGCGGGTCCACCAGGTAGAGGAGCTTCGATGCGCTTTCGCCGCCCAGCAGCGGTTCGTCCAGCGTCAGGCCGGGTCCGAGGTACCCCTTGACGATCAGCGGCTGCTTCTTGAGGTCATCGTCGTTTGCTGCTTCGAGGCCGATCTCGCCTGCGATCGGCAGGAAGGATCCGATGTTGGCTTCGACGCGCTTCAGGTCCACGCCGCGGTCGCCGGGAACGCCGATGACCACAAGCTGGCGTTCCCCGGTGGGCAGGGTAACGGCGAGGACCACGTTCTTGAGCGTATCCGCGGCAGTCCAAACGCCGCCGTCGGCCTCGGAGCGGGGGGCGAGCTGGTTGGCGGCTGCCACCAGCGTTTCGATGGTGGGGGTGTCAGGCGTGTCGAGGACCTCGGCCGCCGGAGCAGCGGAGAAATCTATCTCTGCCGGCGCCACCGTCGTGACGGCCTCGACGTTGGCGGCATAGCCTCCGGCTGAACGGACGAAGGTGTCCTCGCCGATGTCCGTGGGGTGCAGGAATTCTTCGCTCTTGGAGCCGCCCATGGCACCGGCGGTGGCGGTTACGGGAATGACTTCCAGGCCGAGGCGCTCGAAGATGCGCAGGTAGGCGCCGCGGTGGGCGGCGTAGCTGGCGTCCAGGCCGGCGTCGTCGACGTCGAATGAGTAGGAGTCCTTCATGATGAACTCACGCCCGCGCAGGAGGCCGGCGCGGGGGCGGGCTTCATCGCGGTACTTATTCTGGATCTGGTAAAGGCTGAGCGGCAGGTCCTTGTAGGAGGAGTAGAGGTCCTTGACCAGCAGCGTGAACATTTCCTCATGGGTGGGAGCCAGCAGGTAATCGGCGCCCTTGCGGTCCTGGAGACGGAAAAGGCCTTCACCGTATTCGGTCCAGCGGTTGGTGGCCTCGTAGGGCTCACGCGGCAGGAGTGCCGGGAAGTGGACCTCCTGCGCCCCGATGTTCGCCATTTCCTCCCGGATGATGGCTTCAACCTTGCGCAGGACGCTCAACCCCAGCGGCAGCCAAGTGTAGATACCAGGGGCGGCGCGGCGGATGTAGCCGGCGCGGACCAGCAGGCGGTGGCTCGCCACCTCGGCGTCGACGGGATCTTCACGCAGGGTGCGCAGGAATAGCTGGGACAGTCTTGTAACCACGGGGGTATCCGTTTCTGGGGAAGTGCTGGAGCAACAGCAGGCCGGGCATTTCGTCTGGGTACTAATCTACCGGCAAGCGCAGTAGAGCCACGCCCGGCAATACAAAGCCCCTGGCCCCCCAAAAGGGCTGGTCATCGCATCCGGGCGTGGCTCAACGCCGTTATCGCCTAAGTACTGGTGAGGACTGGTGAGACCGCCCACGCCACTCCAGCGCAGCTAGATCGAACCTAAGTGATGACAACCACAATTGACAAGTAATTTCAGAGAGAGAGGCCTTGATTACGGACATCCTGCGCCCTAGAACAGCACCGTAGCGAACGTTCCCACCTGCCGGAAACCGACCCGCTCGTACGTTGCCCGCGCCCGCAGGTTGAAGCCGTTGACGTAGAGGCTGGTGATGGGTGCGATCTTTCTGGCCTGCTCCACTACTGCGGCCATGTATCCGGAACTGAGGCCTTGCCCGCGATACAGCGGGTTCATCCAGACGCCCTGGACCTGGGTGACCTCGGACGTGACGGCGCCCAGTTCCGCCTTGAACACAACGTCGCCGGTTTTGCTCACGTGCGCCAGGGAATGACCTTGGCGGATCAGTCCTTCCACGCGCCGGCTGTAGAACTCCCGGCCGCCCAGGAAGGGGGAATAGCCCACTTCCTCTTCAAACATGGCGGCGCAGGCTGGAAGGATGCGGTCAAAGTCGGCGAGGTTTCCCAGTGCCAGACCCGGGTTGGAGGCGACCAGCGGCGGGCCCTCGATGATCATGAGTGGTTGCTCGTCCCGTACTTCGTGCGCCCGGTGGCCCAGCTCCACCAACTCCGCGTGAAGTGCCAACACCGCCGGGGCCGGGCCGAACGCCGAGGCATAACGCCGTCCGGAGGCGTTGGCCGCTTCCGCAACTGCACCGGCCAATGCAGGATCCAGCTGGACCGGAACCAGGTTGGCTCCTGCCCAGCACGCACCCACCAGGATGCCGTTGTCGAACACGCCGATGACGCCGGCCCCGCCGCTGGTAGGCGCGGCGGTGCCGACAGCGCGCAGATGAGCGAGGATGAAGACGTTTGTTACCGGATCGCGCTGGGCCAGCAGCCTCAGCGCGGCCGTATCCGTCCCGTCCAGGGTGCGGACGAAAATCCCCGGCGGGTCGGGGATGTCCTTACGAGACGCTAACCACGGGGCTACCCTTGACAGCATCTTCGCCATCGGCCTCCCCCATCTCTTCCGCGATACGCATGGCCTCTTCGATCAGTGTCTCAACAATTTGACTCTCAGGGACAGTCTTGATGACTTCACCCTTCACAAAGATCTGGCCCTTGCCGTTGCCGGAAGCAACACCAAGATCCGCCTCGCGGGCCTCACCCGGGCCGTTCACCACGCAGCCCATGACGGCCACGCGCAGCGGAATCTCCATTCCTTCCAGGCCTGCGGTCACCTGCTCGGCGAGGGTGTAAACGTCCACCTGGGCACGGCCGCAGGATGGGCAGGAGACAATTTCAAGCTTGCGGGGGCGCAGGTTCAGGGACTGGAGAATCTGGTTGCCCACCTTGATTTCCTCTACCGGCGGGGCCGAGAGGGAAACGCGGATGGTGTCGCCGATACCCCGGGACAGGAGGGCACCGAAGGCGGTGGCGGACTTGATGGTTCCCTGGAAGGCCGGGCCGGCCTCGGTCACGCCGAGGTGCAGCGGCCAGTCGCCTTTTTCTGCCAGCATCTCGTATGCGGCCACCATGATCACGGGGTCGTTGTGCTTGACGGAAATCTTGAAGTCGTGGAAGCCATGCTCCTCAAACAGGGAAGCCTCCCAGACAGCGGACTCCACCAGCGCTTCCGGCGTTGCCTTGCCGTACTTCTTCAGGATGCCCGGCTCCAGTGAACCTGCGTTCACGCCGATGCGGATGGATGTTCCGTGGTCCCGGGCGGCAGCCGCGATTTCCTTGACCTGGTCGTCAAACTTCCGGATATTGCCCGGGTTCACGCGCACTGCGGCACAGCCGGCTTCAATGGCCGCAAAGACGTATTTGGGCTGGAAGTGGATGTCCGCGATGACCGGAATCTGGGACTTTTTGGCGATGATCGGCAACGCTTCGGCGTCATCGGCCGAGGGGCAGGCGACGCGCACAATATCGCAGCCGGAGGCAGTGAGTTCAGCGATCTGCTGGAGCGTGGCGTTGATGTCCGTGGTGGGCGTGGTGGTCATGGACTGAACGCTGATGGGGAAGTCTGAGCCCACCCCCACGGAACCAACCTTGATCTGGCGGGTCTTGCGGCGGGGGGCGAGGACGGGCGGCGGTGCTGACGGCATTCCCAGGCTGACCGAGGTCACGTGGACTCCTAGAGTTGAAAGGGTGTTGAAGAGGCTACGCGGTGAGGCCGGCGAGCACGCCGATGATGGGTGACCACTCCGTGATGCGGGTCCCGGCGATGACTCCGGCGGCGGCAAAGGGATCCTGCTTGAGGATCGAGTTGAGGGCGGCCTCGTCGGCTGTCTTGAAGATCAGGAGCGCTCCGGCACCGTCACCGTATGGACCGCTGGCCAGGACGGCACCGTCCTGCGCAAGGCCCGCGAGCCATTCGCGGTGCGCTGGCCGGGCCTCGTTGCGGGCTTCGGTGGAATCGGCGGCGTAAACGTACTCAACGGCAAAAACAGTCATACCGCTACCCTATCGCCCTGCCCGCCCTTGCACCCATCCGGGCAGGCCTGGCAGCAGTTTTGGCCGGGCTGCAGGGCCGGGCCCCACCTTGTTCCTACGACAGGAACAGTACCTTGACCACCGCTGCCGTTCCGGCCGCCCACAGCATGGAGGTCAAGGTTCCGATGATGAAGCGTTCGGCCGCCACCGGCGTTTCCTTCAGCTCCGCGAACCTGCCCAGACCCTTGATGGCAACGATGTAGGCGATGGCCACGGGCTGGCCTGTGAGGATCGCCAGGCACACGCCGAGCCGTTCCAGGACGCCAATGATGGCCCCGCCACGCAGGATGCGCTGGGTGGGAGCCGGGAGTGCAGCGGAATCAGCCGACGTCGGCGCGTCCGCCGCCGCGGTCAGCTCACCGTCCACGTTCTGGGTTTCGGCGTGCGGCCCGTCAACAGTGACGTCAGCGGAGGGATCCTCGGCTGCTCTCCTGGCCTCTTCCGCAGCCTTGGCAGCATCCGCTTTGTCATCGATGGTCCGGGCGAGACGGAACACGAGGGCGGTCACCGGCCAACCGGCGAAGCCCGCCACGAGCAGGGCGGCAGCGATCCAAAGCGCGGTCACCGGGCTCCTTCATTTTCGGAACGGACAATCTGGGAATGGGCGTAGTCCAGGAGCATTGCTGCTGCCGGCCTGGCTGCCCATTCTTCCTGCCAGCCGGACCGAAGGACGGCCCGGCTCACCGACTGCTCCGTAATTCCCAGTTCGTGGGCAACGAGCTTCTGGCTGCCATGCCTGCCCTCGCCGCCCTGGGATGCACGCAACCGGTCCACCACCCGCCACTGTGCCTGGGTGCGTTCCTGTACCACCCTCCCGATGAGGCGAAGCACCGCCTGGGCATTTGCACTGGATACGGCACCTTCCCTGGCTTGGGGCGGGACTTCCCTGCCACGGCCCATGGTGCCGGACACCACTGACAGCGGAACCTGGCCGGCCGCGCTCTTGGCAAGTTCCACGGCTTTGCGCGCCGCTACAAACCCGCTTCCGGACCCTTCCCTGGGGCTGCCCCCCGGAGCCAGCTGCACGGTACCGATGCCAATCCCGACGTACCAATTCCCGCTCCGAAGCGCGTGCAGAGCGATATCCACCACCTCCTCGGCATGCTCCACTACCCCCTGGAGCTCGTCGCCGACGGAGCGTTCAAACGGCGCAGGGGCGAGCCCCCGCAACGCTGAGATCAGCTCGGGGACCCGGTCCACGTCGGCGGAGCTGCCCCGCTGGTCGATGGTAAGAACGTACATGGCACAACCCTAAACAGCTGATCGGAAATCATCAACCACAAACAGCTGATTATCAAATATCAGCCAGAAATGGCTAAGAGGATGCGGTCACCCTCGTCCAGCTTCCGCGCCGTCGAGCCGGGAGGGCGGGCCTGCTCCACCTGGCCCGCCCCTGACAAACCCGAAAGGTCAGCCGAAGAGATTCACCGGCTTCACGATATCCGCGTAGATGAGGAGCGCGCTCATGCCCATCAGCAGGGCTGCCACCACGTAGGTCACCGGGAGCAGCTTGGCGATGTCGAAGGCTCCCGGGTCCGGCTTGCCGAACAGTTTGGCCAACTGGCGCCGGGCGCCTTCGTAGAGGGCGCCCGCAACGTGACCGCCGTCCAGCGGCAACAGCGGGATCAGGTTGAAGACCGCCAGTGCGAAGTTCAGCCCGGCAAGGAGCCCAAACAGCGTGGCTACGCGCGATTGGACGGGAATTTCCTCCATCGCGGCCACTTCTCCGGCCACCCGGCCTACACCCACCACGCTGATAGGGCCATTGGGATCGCGCGGCTCTTCACTGAAGGCGGCTTTCGCCACGCCCACCACGCGCGCCGGCAGGTTGAACACCACTCCTGCCACCTGCCGGATGTTCTCCCCAGCCATGGGCAGAACGGACGACGCCGGCTGGGCCACCAGTTCCGTCTGCGCACCAATGCCCAGGAAGCCGACGTCCTGGTACAGGAGGGTGCCGGCGTCGTCTGTTGCCTGCCGCCCGTCCGCCCCGATGATGGGACGGGCCGACAGCACGGGAGTCACCGTGGTGGATACCGGAGCGCCGTCCCGCTCCACGGTGATGGCGACCTCGCGGCCGGCAGAAGTCCGGATCCACTCCGTGAGCTGCTCCCAGCTGGTCACGGCTTTCCCGTCGAAGGAGGTGACGGTGTCGTTGGGTTTGAGGCCGGCCGCCGCGGCAGGCGTGAGCTGGCAGTCTGCTGAATCCGGATCCACGGTTTCGCCTGCCGCCACCTGGCACTTGGAGACGTCGGAGATGGTGGTGGTGGCCGTGGCCATGCCAAAGCCCATCAGCAGGACAGCCGTCAGCAGGACGCCCAGGAACATGTTCATGGCGGGCCCGCCCAGCATAACGATGATCTTTTTCCATACCGGAAGTCGGTAGAACACGCGGTTCTCATCGCCTGGGCCCACCTCTTCGTGGGCCATGGACCGTGCTTCGGTGGCCAAGGTCTGGAACATTCCGGTGCTGGACGGCCGGACCGATCCGTCTTCCTTGTTGGGCGGGTACATCCCGATCATGGATACGTAGCCGCCCAGCGGGATGGCCTTTACGCCGTACTCGGTCTCGCCTTTCCGCCGTGACCACAGGGTAGGGCCGAAGCCGATCATGTACTTGGTGACGCGGACCTTGAAGAGCTTGGCGGGCAGGAGGTGGCCCACTTCGTGGAGCGCTATGGAGGCAGCGATGCCGATTGCCACAAAGACGACACCGAGGACAAAGAGGAGAACGGGGGTCATGGGGGTGCTTGCTGCTTCCTAGAGACTGCTGACTGCTAAACGTTCATTGGCGCGCGCGCGTGCCCAGCTTTCAGCATCCAGTACGGTTTCCACTGTCAGCCCGGAGGAGCCTGGGTGTTCGCTGAGAACTGCGGCGACCGTGTCCACGATGTCGGTAAACCTGATGCGGCCGGCATGGAAGGCCGTCACGGCTTCCTCGTTGGCGGCGTTGAACACGGCGGGGAACGTGCTCCCTTGTTTGGCGGCGTCCTTGGCAAGATCAACGGCCGGGAAGGACGCTACATCCAACGGCTCAAAAGTCCAGGTGGCCGCCTGGGTCCAATCGCAGGCAGCGGCTGCCTTCGGCACCCTGTCAGGCCAGCCCAGCCCCAGTGCGATGGGCAGGCGCATGTCCGGCGGGGATGCCTGCGCAATGATGGACCCGTCGATGAACTGGACCATGGAGTGCACCACGGACTGGGGATGGACCAAGACGTCGATCAGGTCCAGCGGCACGTCGAACAGCAGGTGCGCCTCGATGACTTCCAGTCCCTTGTTCACAAGGGTGGCCGAGTTGGTGGTCACCATGACGCCCATGTCCCAGGTGGGATGGGCCAACGCCTCCTGCGGAGTGACATCCTGGAGTTCCTCGCGGGTCCTGCCGCGGAAAGGCCCGCCCGAGGCGGTGAGGATAAGTTTTTCCACCTCGGCCGCTGACCCCGAGCGCAGGCACTGGGCAATGGCCGAGTGTTCCGAGTCCACCGGGACGATCTGGCCTTCCCGGGCTGCCGCCTTCACCAGGGAGCCGCCCACAATAAGGGATTCCTTGTTGGCCAGGGCCAGGGTTGCGCCTGACTTGAGGGCAGCCAGCGTGGGTGCAAGGCCGATTGAACCTGTAATTCCGTTGAGCACCACATCAGCTTCGACCTCGGCGATGCGGGTGGACGCGTCCGGTCCGGCGATGATCTCCGGCCGGTAGCCCTGCTTGCCGGCTGCGGCGGCAACATCATCGATCAACGCTGCCAGGCGGCGCGGGTCGCCGGCGGCAATACCAACAACCGCTGCCCCGGTGTGCACAGCCTGGCGGGCGAGGAGCTCCGGATTACCTCCCCCGGCGCTGAGCGCCACCACCTCGAAAAGGTGCGGGGCGCCGTCGACGACGTCAATTGCCTGGGTGCCGATGGAGCCGGTGGATCCGAGGAGGGCAATCTTGCGTGGCTGCATTGCTTAAGTATCGCGCACCCAACTGCCGCGGGCATGCCGCGGAGCCGGCGGTCGCTCAGGCCACTGCCAGTTCCATCAGGCCCTTGGCCAGGGTTGCCACCGCACCAACGTAGGCGATGACGGTAACGATGCGCCGGGCCGAGGCCGGATGCACCCGGCTGGACAACAGGTCGCCGGCCACGATTCCAGTGATCATGGCCCCAAGAATGGCCAGCCACTGCCAGCCCTCCAGGCCGGGCACATGCCCGCCGGACAGTACATACTTACTGATGAGGGAGGCAAACCCAGTGGTGATGAAGTACGGCTGAAGAGTGGCGCTGAAGCTTTTCTGCTCCCACCGGGTGGCGATGGCATAGGCCGTGATGGCTGGACCCCCAACTCCAGCGGCGGCGTTCATCAGGCCGCTGGAAAATCCCAGGGACACCATCGGAACCGGCCCGCTGGCGCGCCACGAACTCCTGGCCAACCGCTGGGACCCAAGGAGGGCGATGATGAGCAGGACGCCGATGCAGATCTCCAGCGGGGCCTCCGGCACGTTGCTCGCCAGCCAGGCACCGGGCAGCACTCCGGCCAACGCCGCGAGCGCCAGCCCGAAGTACTTCCGCCAGGCCACATGCCTCCAGACCCTGGAAAGGATCAGGAGGGATGAGGTGGCACCGCAGAGGTTGATGATCATCACGCCGTCGAAAGGGCCCAGCAGCACCACCAGCACGGGGGAAACCAGAAGGCCGAAGCCGAGGCCTGCGATCCGCTGGGCCAACGCGCCTGCCACAACGGCGATCAGCACCAGCACAAACATCCCTCGATCCTAGTGGCAGCCGCGCCAACGGCGGGCGTAACGTGGACGGCGTGGACTGGCTCTCCTGGTTTGACGCGCCGGACTACGAGTTCGCCCGGCAGGTGCTGCAGCGAGGCGTGGCAGCACTGTATTTCGTTGCGTTCCTGTCCTCACTGAACCAGTTCCCAGCGTTGCTGGGTGAGCGCGGCCTCCTGCCGGTGCCAGAGTATCTTTCCGGCTTCAGCCGTCTGCGCCGGCCCACCCTTTTCCGGTGGCGGTATTCGGACCGGTTGCTGCGCTGGGTCTGCGCGGCAGGACTGCTGGTATCCGCGCTGCTTGTAGCCGGCATTCCCCAGCAGGGGCCGCCGTGGGTTCCGCTCATTGCCTTCCTGAGCCTGTGGGTGCTGTACATGTCCATCGTGAACGTCGGCCAGACGTTCTACGGCTTCGGCTGGGAGATGCTGCTCCTTGAGGCAGGCTTCACGGTTGCCTTTTTGGGTTCGGACCAGACCGACCCGCCGCGCACCATCCTGATCCTGATCGTGTGGCTGGTGTTCCGGCTGGAATTCGGCGCGGGAATGATCAAGATCCGCGGCGGCCGGGAGTGGCGCGACCTGACGGCGCTCTACTACCACCACGAGACCCAGCCCATGCCTGGACCCCTGAGCCGGCAGGCGCATCTGCTGCCCAAGCCCTTCCACAAGGTGGAAGTGCTCGGCAACCATTTCGCCCAGCTGGTGGTGCCCTTCTTCCTGTTCGCCCCGCAGCCCGTTGCAAGCGTGGCAGCGGCGATCGTCATCCTGACTCAGTTGTGGCTTGTGGCCAGCGGTAACTTCGCCTGGCTGAACTGGATCGCCATTGTGCTGGCGTTCGCAGCAGTCAGCGACCAGGTGGCACACGCCGTCCTGCCGGCGATCCCGCTGGACTGGCACGGCGGGGCCGGTGTGGAAAGGGAGACTCCCCTGTGGTGGCTGGTCATTACCCTGGCAGTAACCCTGCTGCTGGTGGTCCTCAGTTACTGGCCATTGCGCAACCTGCTCTCCCGCCGGCAGCTGATGAACGCCAGCTTCAACCGCTGGCAGTTGGTCAACACTTATGGGGCGTTCGGGTCGGTGACCAAGAAGCGCATCGAAATTGTGGTGGAAGGGACACTCGACGACGGTCCGGACGACTCCTCCGAGTGGCGGGAGTACGGCTTCAAGGGCAAGCCCGGCGACCTCCGCCGGATTCCGCGCCAGTGGGCGCCCTATCATCTCCGCCTGGACTGGCTGATGTGGTTCCTGCCGCTGCGGACCGTCCATGAGGAGTGGTTTTACGCCTTCCTCGGCAAACTGCTGGAGGCGGACCGCCAGATTCTGCGGCTCCTCCACCGTGACCCGTTCGACGGCGCGCCGCCGCATTGGGTGCGGGTGCGCAGCTACCACTACCGGTTTGCGACGCACCAGGAGTTCCGGGCGACCGGGGACCGCTGGGTCCGGACGCTGCTCCACGAACCGATTCCGCCGGTCTCGCTGCGGCGGTCCAGCGAGCGTAAACGCTAGACGTGGTCCCCTGCGCGCCGGATGAGGGCCTCGGCGTGCTTGAGGATGGGACCGTCAATCATCTGCCCCTTGTACTGGAAGACGCCCTGCCCTGCCGCCGCGGCGGCCTGCAGCAGTTCTGCTGCCGCCGAGACTTCCGCTTCCGACGGCGCGTAGGCACCCCGCACTACTGCTGCCTGGCTGGGATGGATGCATGCCTTGGAGCCGAAGCCGGACGCGACGGCGTCCGCCGCTTCCGCTGCCAGGCCCGTCAGGTCAGGAATGTTGGTATAGACGGCGTCCACGGCTTCCTTGCCGAAGGCGCGCGCGGCCAGGAGGACTGAGGACCGGGCATGGAGCGCAACGGCCCGGTAGGCGCCGTCGTCCTTCCTGCTGGAGGTCCCGCCCAGGGAAGCCAGCAGGTCCTCGGCTCCCCACATCAGGGCCACCACATTGTGGGCGGCGGCAATTGCGGGGGCGTTGAGGACGCCCGCTGCCGTTTCACACAGCGCAATCACCTGGTATCCGTCAAGGGCTTGGAGCTGCTGCGCGTTTTCCGCCTTGGCCAGCATGACCGTGTGGTAGGGGGTGTGGGCCAGGCAGTGCAGGTCCTTTTCGAATTCCTCGGTCCCTGCCGGATTCACCCTGATGATGGTCCTGCTGGGGTCCAGTTCAGGCTCCTCGCCAGTGGTCCCCACCTGGGCGAGGATGGCACCGCGGGCCCGTTGCTTGTCGGCAGGCGCCACGGCGTCCTCGAGGTCCAGGATGACGGCGTCGGCGCGGGTGGCTGCCTTCTGGTACCGTTCCGGCCGGTCCGCGGGGCAAAAAAGCAGGGCGGGGCCCATCACAAAGGTCATACCGGTATTGTCCCTTCTCCCGCGCCCGGCTGCAGGGTGTGCGCCTCCCGCGTCCACATCAGGCAGCTGCGCTTCGCGAGCGCCACTACCCTGCCGTTTTGGTTGCGGCCGGTGTGCTCCATGGTCACGATGCCCTGGCCCGGCCGGGAGCTTGAAAGCCGCTTCCCGCTGATGACCGTCTCCGTGTAGAGGGTGTCGCCGTGGTACAGCGGATGCGGGAAGGAGACGTCCGTCAGGCCGAGCTGGGCGATGATGGTGCCCTGGGTGAGCTGGGAAACGGACTGGCCCACCATGGTGGCCAACGTGAACATGGAGTTCACCAGCCGCTGGCCGAACGGCTGCCCTGCGCTCCAAGCCGCATCGAGGTGGAGGGCCTGGGTATTCATGGTGAGGGTGGTGAACAGGACATTGTCCGCTTCCGTGACGGTGCGGCCGGGACGGTGGGCATACAGCACACCCTCCTCCAGCTCATCGAAGTACAGTCCGCGCTGCTCGACGACGCGCTGGTTACCGGTTGTTGAGCCTGCCGAAACCCCGTGGTTCCCGGTCATACAGTCAGTTCCCGGTCTTCCTCGAAAAGCTCCGCGCCGGTGGCGGCCGCCACGTCCTCGACCGAAACGTTCGGCGCCAGCTCCCGCAGCACCAGCCGTGACCCGGAATCCTCCGTGACAACGTCGATGACGGCCAGGTCCGTGATGATGCGGTCCACGCAGCCCTTGCCGGTCAGCGGCAGGGAGCACTGCTGGACGATCTTCGGGTTGCCGTTGCGGTCCACGTGCTCCATCATCACGATGACCTTTTTGGCACCGAACACCAGGTCCATGGCACCGCCCATGCCTTTGACCATCTTGCCCGGGATCATCCAGTTGGCGAGGTCACCGTTGGCGGCCACTTCCATGGCACCCAGGACGGCGACGTCCACATGGCCGCCCCGGATCATCCCGAAGGAAGAAGCAGAGTCGAAGAACGCGGCGCCCTTGTTGACCGTGACAGTTTCCTTGCCCGCGTTGATCAGGTCAGGATCAACAGCATCCTCCGCCGGATAGGGGCCGACGCCGAGGATCCCGTTTTCCGAATGGAGCACCACTTCGACGCCGCCGGGGATGTAGTTGGGAATGAGGGTTGGCATGCCGATTCCCAGGTTGACGTACTGGCCGTTGCTGAGCTCCTGCGCCACGCGGGCGGCGAGCTCATTCCGGGTCCAGCCCTTGGGGCCGGTGCCGTCCGCGGATTCCTCGTGCTGCTGGGCTGCGCGGCGGTACTCGGGCCGGACGCCTTCCGGCCGGGGAGCGTAGGGGCTGTTGGGATCCATGGCTATGCTCCTGCCTGCTGGTTGCCGCGAATGTGTCCGGGCGCTTCCTGTCCGGAGCGGACCAGCGCGACTGTCCGTTTCTCAATGCGTTTCTCCCCGTTGGGGGCCAGTACCACCCGCTGGACGAAGATTCCCGGGGTATGGATGTGTTCCGGGTCCAGCTCGCCCGGCTCCACGAGTTCCTCCACCTCGGCGATGGTGATCCGTCCGGCCATGGCGCACAGCGGGTTGAAGTTCATCGCTGTGGCGTGGAAGACGAGGTTTCCGTGGCGGTCGCCCTTCCACGCGTGGACCAGGCCAAAGTCCGGAGTCAACGCCTCCTCGAGCACGTAGTCAACCCCGGCAAAGGAGCGTACCTCCTTCGGAGCTGATGCGACGGCGATGCCGCCCTCGGCGTCGTACTTCTGGGGCAGGCCGCCTTCGGACACCTGGGTACCGACGCCGGCTTTGGTATAGAAGGCCGGGATGCCGGCGCCCCCTGCCCGGAGTTTCTCGGCCAGGGTTCCCTGCGGCGTGAGGACCACCTCAAGCTCGCCGGCCAGGTACTGCCGGGCGAACTCCTTGTTTTCGCCAACATAAGAGCTGATGGTGCGCCGGATCCGCCCATCGCGGAGCAGGATGCCCAGGCCCCAGTCGTCCACGCCGCAGTTGTTGCTCACAGTTTCCAGCTCCGAACTTCCGGCCCGGTGCAGGGCGTCAATAAGCGAGACCGGGATGCCGCAAAGACCGAAACCGCCCACGGCGAGGGAGGCGCCGTCCGGGATGTCCGCCACTGCTTCCTCGGCGGTGGCAACAACCTTGTCAATCATCGGTGATCCTTTCAGGCCGGCTACTGTCCCAGATACTACAGACCCAGTTCGCGGGCGATCAGCATCAGCTGGACCTCCGTGGTGCCCTCCCCCACTTCAAGGATCTTGGAGTCGCGGTAGTGGCGTGCCACGGTGAACTCGTTGATGAAGCCATAGCCGCCGAACACCTGGGTGGCATCCCGCGCATTGTCCATGGCCGCCTCGCCTGCGACCATCTTAGCGATGGCCGCCTGGGTCTTGAACGGCTTTCCGGCAAGCATCCGGGAGGCTGCATCATAGTAGGCCAGGCGGGCGGTATGGGCCCGGGCTTCCATGCGCGCGATCTTGAAGGAGATCGCCTGGTACTTGCCGATCCGGTTGCCGAAGGCGCTGCGTTCCTTGGCGTATTTAACCGATAGGTCCACGCAGCCCTGGGCCGCGCCGGTGGCCAGCGCTGCGATGGCGATGCGGCCCTCGTCCAGGATGGACAGGAAATTGGCGTAGCCGCGGCCCTCCGCTCCCAGCAGGTTTGCTTCCGGGACACGCACGTCCTTCAGCGTCAGCGGGTGGGTATCCGACGCGTTCCAGCCCACCTTGTTGTAGGGCTTTTCCGCCTTGAAGCCTGGGGTGTCCGTGGGCACAAGGATGGTGGAGATTTCCTTCTGGACGCTGCCGTCCACGCGTTCCTTCTGGCCGGTGACGGCGGTGACGGTGACCAGTCGGGTGATGTCCGTACCCGAGTTGGTGATGAACTCCTTGTTGCCGTTGATCACCCAATTCCCACCCTCACGCCGGGCGTGGGTCTTGGTGCCGCCCGCGTCCGATCCTGCCTCCGGTTCCGTCAGGCCGAAGCCGGCGAGCGCCTCGCCGGTTGCCAGCATGGGCAACCACTCCTGCTTCTGCTCCTCGGTGCCGAAGCGGTAGACCGGCATGGCGCCCAGGGAGACACCCGCCTCCAGGGTGATCGCAACGGACTGGTCCACCCGGCCCAGCTGCTCCAGTGCGAGGGCAAGAGCGAAGTAGTCGCCGCCCATCCCGCCGAACTCCTCGGGGAAGGGCAGGCCGAACAGCCCCATCTCCGCCATCTGCTTCACGACCTCGTACGGGAAGCTGTGCTCCTCGTCGTGCTTGGCCGAGACCGGGGCGACGACGTTGTCCGCGAAGTCCCGGACGGTGTCGCTGAGGTCCTGGTATTCCTCGCTGAGTTCAAAACCTGCCATATCTAGGCTCCTTTGCCGTGGGGTGAATCGATGTTTGGGGGGTGGCTGCCGTCGTGGCCGCCGCCACTGCGGGCGGCACTTCGGGGCGGACTGTCGCTGGAAACGTCGGTGGGATGCGGATGAATGGTGGCCAGGACCTGGCCGACCTTCACCAGGTCTCCCGGCCGGGCGTTGAGGTGGACCGTCCCGTCCAGGGGCGCCGGCAACTGGTGCTCCATCTTCATTGCCTCCACCGAAACCAGCACCTGCCCGGCCACCACGGCATCTCCGTCCTCAACCGGAACGGATACCACCGTTCCCGGCATCGGCGAGCGCACCGCCGGATCCGCGGCGCCCTCCTCCCGGTGGATGGCTGCAAGTACCCGCTCAAGCCGCGCCTCCCGGGTCAATACCTCCAGCCGGCAGGACCAGCCCTCATTGCCCAGGAACAGTTCAGCAGGTGCCCCAACGACCGGGGAATCGCGTGTCAGGGCCACCGGGCCGCGGAAGACCGGTGCGATGGCGTACGTCGAGGCCCGGCCATCGAGGGTCAGCACAACCTGCCGGCGGGACAGGAACTCGAGCCGCGCCGGACGCGAGGGTCCGTTGTCTACGGCCACCAAAAACGTTCCGTCGGAGGCAGTGCCGCCAGAGGCGGCTTCCTGAGAGCCAGTGCCGTCAAGTGCCATACCGTCACCGGCCTTTCCGGCAGCAGCCTTCCCGCCAGCCGCGGAGCCGCTGATGCGCACTGATGCCACCCCGCCGTCGGGCGTCCCCACACTGATCCGGCGGGGTGCCGCCGCTCCCAGCCGCCAGCCATTGCGGGCGTGCCAGGGGCCGGGCGGCAGGGGTGGGTTGTTCTGTTCCTCGGCGGAAAGAGTGAAGAGTGCTGCCGCCACCAGTTCGGCCTCGGCGACCTGGCGGAACGCAAGATCCGGAAGAGTGCGTTCGATCAGGCCGGTATCGAGCCGGCCGGCGCGCACGTCGGGATCGTTGATCAGCAGCCGCAGGTACTCCACGTTGGTGTCCAGTCCCAGCGCCGTATATCCGGCGAGCGCCCCGTCGAGGGTAGCCAGGGCAGCCGCGCGGTCCTCTCCCCAGGCGATGACCTTGGACATCATGGGGTCGTAGCTGGACGATAGCTGCAGCCCTTCCACCAGGGACGAGTCCACCCGCACCGTCTCGTGGGCGGTCGATGCCAGCTGCCGTACTGGCGTGACTGGCATGGCGGGCCGGCCGGGCAGTTCGTCCAGCAGGAGCACTGTCCCCGTGGACGGAAGGAAGTTCTTTTCGGGCACCTCCGCATAGACCCGCGCCTCCACGGCATGGCCTGTAAGTTCGACGCCGGCCTGCCGGACGGTGAGTTCCTCGCCGGCGGCGATCCGCACCTGCCATTCGACGAGGTCGATGCCGGTGACCATTTCCGTCACGGGGTGCTCCACCTGCAGCCTGGTGTTCATCTCCATGAAGTAGAACTCCTCCGGCGAATCATCGGAGACGAGGAACTCCACCGTTCCGGCGCCGCTGTAATTCACGCTCCGGGCGGCGTTGCAGGCGGCCTCGCCGATGCGGGCGCGGATCGCGCCACCCTCCGGGAGGGCTTCGAGCAGCGGCGATGGAGCCTCTTCAATGACCTTTTGGTGCCGCCGCTGCAGCGAGCATTCACGCTCGCCGAGGTGGATGACGTTGCCGTGGTTGTCCGCGAGCACCTGCACCTCGATGTGCCGCGGGGCGGACACCAGGCGTTCCAGGAACAGGGTATCGTCGCCGAAGGCGCTCGCCGCCACCCGCCGGGCCGTGGCCAGCGTGGCCTCGAGGTCCTCCGGCCTTTCCACCACATGCATGCCCTTGCCGCCGCCACCGGCGGAAGGTTTGATCAGGAGCGGAAAGCCCACGGCAGCGGCAGCCTGTACCAGCTGCCCGTCCGTCATTCCCGCCTGCGCTACCCCGGGCACCACGGGGACGCCGTAACCGGCCACGTGGTTCTTGGACCGGATCTTGTCCCCCATCATGTCCAGGGCCTCCACGCCTGGGCCGATGAAGGTGACGCCCGCCTGGTCCAAGGCACGGGCAAAGTCCACGTTTTCGCTCAGGAAGCCGTAGCCCGGGTGCACGGCTTCCGCCCCGGTCTTGCGGCACGCCTCAAGGATGGCCTCAATCTTGAGGTAGCTCTCCGTAGCAGCAGCGGGGCCGATGCGCACTGCTGTGTCTGCTTCGCGCACGTGCCGGGCGCCGGCGTCGGCATCGCTATAAACGGCGACGGACCGGATGCCCAGGGCACGGAGGGTGCGGATGACGCGGCAGGCGATCTCGCCGCGGTTGGCAACCAGGACTGTACCGAAAAGTGCATTCTGAGATGGCGGTGCCGTGGCAGCTGTTTCCTGCCGGGTGGCGGGCGATAGGGGAATGGTCATTGCGGGCTCACATCCGGAAGAGGCCGAAGGAGGTTTCCGGCAGCGGCGTGCGGGACACCACGTCCAGGGCGAGGCCAAGGACGGTGCGGGTGTCGGCGGGGTCGATCACGCCGTCGTCCCACAGCCGGGCCGTGGAGTAGTACGGGCTGCCCTGGTCCTCGTACTGCCGCCGGATGGGCGCCTTGAACGCTTCCTCGTCCTCGGCTGACCACTCCTGCCCGGCTGCCTCGTACTGGTCACGCTTCACCGTGGCAAGGACGCTGGAGGCCTGGTTGCCGCCCATCACCGAAATCCGGGCCGCCGGCCACATCCACAGGAACCGCGGCGAGTAGGCGCGGCCGCACATGGAATAGTTACCGGCGCCGAAGGAGCCGCCGATCACCACTGTCAGCTTTGGCACCCGTGCCGTGGCCACGGCGGTGACCATCTTCGCGCCGTTCTTGGCGATGCCGCCCTGCTCCGAGTCCCTGCCTACCATGAACCCGGAGATGTTCTGCAGGAATACCAGCGGAATGCCTCGCTGGTCGCAGAGCTCGATGAAGTGGGCCCCCTTGAGGGAAGACTCGCTGAACAGCACACCGTTGTTGGCCACGATGCCTACCGGGTGCCCGTGCAGCCTCGCGAAGCCCGTCACCAGGGTGGTGCCGTACTCCTTCTTGAATTCGTGGAACCGGCTGCCGTCCACCAGCCTGGCGATCACTTCGTGGACGTCGTAGGGGGCATTGACATCAGTGGGCACCGCCCCGTAGACCTCCGCCGGGTCTGCGGCCGGTTCGACGGCGGATTCCACCTCCCATGCCGGCGGCGCCGGGGGTGGCAGCATGGCCACGATGTCCCGGATGATCTGCAGGGCATGTTCGTCATTTTCGGCAAGATGGTCCGTCACGCCGGAGATCCTTGAGTGCACTTCCCCGCCGCCGAGCTCTTCCGGACTGACGATCTCTCCGATCGCGGCCTTCACGAGCGGCGGGCCGCCCAGGAAGATCGTGCCCTGGTTCCGGACGATAACGGTTTCATCGCTCATGGCAGGAACATAAGCGCCACCCGCGGTACAAGACCCCATCACCGAGGCGATCTGGGGGATCTTGGCGGCTGAGAGCCTGGCCTGGTTATAGAAGATTCGGCCGAAGTGGTCCCTGTCCGGAAAGACCTCATCCTGCTTGGGCAGGAACGCTCCGCCGGAGTCCACCAGGTAGATGCAGGGCAGCCGGTTCTCAAGGGCAATCTCCTGGGCCCGCAAGTGCTTCTTCACCGTCATCGGATAGTACGTTCCGCCTTTGACCGTTGCGTCGTTGGAAATCACCAGCACGTGGCGGCCCTGAACCAGCCCGATCCCGGCAATAACTCCGGCGCCGGGTGCCTCGTCGTTGTACATGCCGTTGGCGGCCAACGGCGCAATTTCGAGGAATGGGCTGCCGTCATCCAGCAGTTGGTCAATGCGCTCGCGGGGCAGGAGTTTGCCCCTGGCGACATGGCGTTCCCTTGATTTTTCCGGTCCGCCCAGCGCGGCGTCGGCCAGCTTTTTCCGCAGCTCGTCGGCGAGCGACAGCTGGGCGGCGCGGTTCGAGGCAAAAGCCTCGGCTGTAGCGTCAAGCCGGGTGGCAAGGGTCTCCATTGACGGTCCGTTCCTGTTCCGATCCGAGCCGCCAAAAGCCAACTCGGTTAGCGCCCAATAACTGAAATTCAGGTTAGTCTGTATTAACTGTGAAGTCCAACACATACCGCCCTGGCTAGGTCTGCGGGTCTGAGGAGGAATTGTGGCCAGCACTGACGCCACCCGGACCGGCGGGCGCCGCTCCCCGCTGGAGCACGCCACCGCGGCGGAACCCGCTACCCCTGCGCCCCGGGTCCCGGCCTCCCAGCGCGGTTCCTCAAGCCAGCGCAACTCATCTACCCAACGAGGCTCATTGTCCCAGCGCGGCTCGTCAACCCAACGAGGCCAGGCGAAGGAGAACCGGCGCCAGGCCCTGCTGTCTGCTGCGGCTTCGTTGTTCGCCGTCAACGGGTTCAACCGCGTGTCGCTTGAGGACCTCGGAGCGGCGGCAGGGGTAAGCGGCCCGGCTGTCTACCGTCATTTTTCCGGGAAGCAGGCGGTCCTCGCCGACCTCCTGGTGACCGTCAGCCAGGAACTCCTCGACGGCGGCCGCGAGGTGGTGGCCCGTAATCCCGATCCGGCATCCGCACTGCGTTGCCTGGTGGAGTTCCAGGTGGACTTCGCTCTGGGCAAGCCTGATGTTATCCGGGTACAGGACCGGGATTTCAGCAACCTGTCCGAAGAGGACCAGGCGGCTGTACGGACCCTCCAGCTGAGTTATGTCGAGGCCTGGGTGGATGTCCTTGCAAAGCTGCATCCGGACACGGAGATCACGGACCTCCGGATGCGCGCACATGCCACGTTCGGGCTCATCAACTCGACACCGCACTCGGTGCGCAGCCACGGCCGGAAGATGGCCGCACAATCCGCCCGTCCCCTGCTCGAGAGCATGGCCCTTGCCGCGCTGCTGGTGGACGCCCCGCGATCCTCCCCCTAGTGCTCGGGTTTTTGTCCAGATATGCGGGGATAAACCGTTCGGAACCCTGCATATCTGGACAAAAATTCCCTGGGTTAGACCATGGTGAGGACCATCCCGGGTTCCGCAAGGATGGCGCCCACGTCCGCAAGGAAGCGTGACCCCTGCTCCCCGTCCACCAGGCGGTGGTCAAAGGACAGGCTCAGCGTGAGCACCTGGCGCAGGGCTACCTCGCCCTGATATTCCCACGGCATGTTCCGCACTGCCCCCAGCGCAAGGATAGCGGCCTCCCCCGGGTTGAGGATGGGGGTGCCGGCATCTATTCCGAAGACGCCGATGTTGGTGATCGAGATGGTTCCCCCGGTCAGGTCGGCCGGCGTGGTCTTGCCGGAGCGGGCTGTCTCGGTGAGTCCGGTCAGCGCGTCGGCCAGCTGCAGCAGGGACAGCGCGTCTGCGTCCTTGATGTTGGGAACAGTCAGTCCCCGTGGTGTTGCAGCGGCGATGCCCAGGTTCACGTAGTTGAACGTCACGATCTCCTGGTTCGCCTCGTCCCAGCGCGAGTTGAGGGCCGGGTTCCGCCGCAGGGCGATAAGCACAGCTTTTGCCGCCAGGGTGAGCGGGGTCAGCTTGTGCCCGCTGAATTCGCGGTTGCCCTTCAGCTTGGCCAGCAGTTCCATGGCCGGAGTGACATCCAGGGTGAGGAACTCGGTGACATGCGGTGCGGTGAAGGCGCTCGCCACCATGGCGGCCGCCGTGAACTTCCGCACGCCCTTGATGGGCGTCCGGGTTTCCCGCTCCCCCTGACGGGCCTGCACCCCGGCCGGAGCAGCTTCAGGTGCTGCGTCTCCGGAATAACCATCGAGAAAGTGCTGGACGTCCTCACGGGTGATTAGGCCCTGCGGCCCGGTCCCTGCCACCAGGGTCAGGTCCACGCCAAGGTCCTTGGCGAGCTTACGCACGGGCGGAGTGGATCGCGGCCGGGTTTCGGCTGGCTCGACCCCCGGGGCCACGGCCTCGACTGGCTTGGTCTCGACAGGTTTGGTTTCGACAGGCTTGGTTTGGACCGGCTTCGTTTCGGCAGGCCCAGCCACCGGGGAACGGGGTGTATCGGAGCCGACCACCGGGCGGAGGTTGCGGAGGCGCCGTGCCGGCCGGGCGGAACTTTCGACGACGGCGCCGTACCCCACCAGGTTAGGTTGCCTCTTGGCCTCCTGCGCCCCCGGTCCCGACGCCGGGGATGCCGGGGATGCCGGGGACGAAGCAGGGGTGCCGGGCACTGGCGAGGGGGTCGCGGCGTCGTCCGATACTTCGAACGAAACGATGGGCTTGCCCACCTCCACGATGGTGCCGGGCTGTTCGTGGAGCTCCCGGATGACGCCTGCGAAAGGGGACGGGAGCTCCACCACGGCCTTGGCGGTTTCGACTTCGGCGATCACCTGGTTGAGGCTGACGGTATCCCCTACCCCAACCTTCCAGCTGAGGATTTCCGATTCAGTAAGTCCTTCGCCCAGGTCCGGGAGCCGGAATTCCTTGATCATGGTGGCGCTCATCCTTCCAGCCCGCTGAGGGAGTTCGGCCGGCCCAGGGCACGGTCCACGCCGTCAAGGATGCGGTCCAGGCCCGGCAGGTGGTGCATCTCAAGCTTGGAGTACGGATACGGGATGTCGAAGCCGGTCACCCGGACAGGGGCCGCCTCAAGGTAGTAGAAGCACCGCTCGGTGATGCTGGCCGCCACCTCCGCACCGATCCCTCCGGACTGGCCGGCCTCGTGCGTCACCACCAGGCGGCCGGTCTTGCGGACCGAGGCCACGACGGCGTCGTAGTCCACCGGTGCCAGCGAGCGCAGGTCGATGACCTCGATGGAGATCCCTTCGTCTTCGGCTGCCAGGGCGGCGTCCCGGGCGGTCTTCACCAGGGGGCCGTAGGCCACCAAAGTGACGTCGGTGCCTTCGGCCAGAACCCTCGCCTGATCCATGGGCACTGCGGAGAGCGGATCAAGGGACTCGTCCACCTCGCCCTTGTCGTGATAGCGGCGCTTAGGCTCGAAGTACAGGACAGGATCGTCGCAGGAAATGGCCTGCTGGATAACGGTATGGGCGTCCTGCGGGTTCGAGACTGTCACCACGCGCAGGCCGGAGGTGTGGGTGAAGTAGGCTTCCGGGGATTCCGAATGGTGCTCCGGTGAACCGATGCCGCCGCCGAACGGGACCCTGATGGTGATGGGCATCTTCACCGCGCCGCGTGTCCGGTAGTGGAGCTTGGCCACCTGGCTGACGATCTGGTCGAACGCCGGGTAGATAAAACCATCGAACTGGATCTCCACAACGGGCCGGTAGCCGCGGTAGGCCAGTCCCACGGCCGTCCCCACGATCGCTGACTCTGCCAGGGGCGTGTCCACTACCCGGTGCTTCCCGAAGTCCTTCTGGAGGCCGTCCGTAATCCGGAAGACGCCACCCAGGGCACCGATGTCCTCGCCCAGGAGGACTACCTTGGGATCGTTCTCCAGGGATTTGCGAAGGCCGGCGTTGATTGCGCGGGCAAAGGTCATCTGGGTCATCAGCGTGCACCTTCTTCTGATACGGCTTCTGCGGGATCACCGAAGGAGGCCAGGTAACGGGCGTAATGGTCCTGCTGCCGGTCCAGCCAGGAGTTGGGGGTGCTGTAGACGTGTTTGAAGACGTCCATCGGCTGCGGCTCCGGCATGGTGGTGCAGCCCGTGCGCATGTCGCGGGCTACGGCGTCGGCCTTGTCCTTGACCTGTTGTTTCAGCGCTGCCGTCAGCAGCCCCTTGCGGTCCAGGAGTGCCTCCACCCGGCTGATCGGGTCCTTGGCTGCCCAGTCCTCCAGTTCGTTGGCGTCACGGTAGCGGGTGGGGTCATCGGCCGTGGTGTGCGGACCCATCCGGTAGCTGACGGCCTCTATAAACGTGGGACCGCCCCCGCGCCGGGCCCGGTCCAGGGCCACCCTTGTTGCGGCCATCACGGCCAGGACGTCATTGCCGTCCACCCGGAGGCTCGGGATGCCGAACCCGGCCGCCCTGTCCGCCAGTTGGATGTGCGATTGTAGCCGCACCGGTTCGGAAATGGCCCAGTGGTTGTTGGTGCAGAAGAACACCACGGGCACCTGGAAGCTTGCGGCAAAGACCATTGCCTCGTTGACATCGCCCTCGCTGGTGGCTCCGTCGCCGAAGTACGTCACCGCCACGGAATCGGCACCGTCATTTTGGATGCCCATGGCATAGCCGGTGGCGTGCAGGGTCTGGGCTCCGATAATGATCTGTGGCGTGGCCATATTGATGGAGTACGGGTCCCAGCCGGAGGAGGCGTTCCCGCGCCACACCCGGACGATGTCCGTCAGGTCCACTCCCCTGCAGTACGCAACACCGTTCTCGCGGTAGCTGGAGAACACAAAGTCGTCCGCACGGAGGGACCGGCCGGAGCCGACCTGGGCTGCTTCCTGTCCCAGCAGCGGCGGCCACAATGCGAGCTCACCCTGCCTCTGCAGGGCCGTGGCTTCGACGTCGATGCGCCGGATGACGGTCATGTCCTCGAACAGCCCGGACAGCTGCTCGTCCGTGATGTCCTGTACCCAGGGGTCGAATTCGGGGTGGCTCACGCGCTCCCCGGACGGAGTAATCAGCTGGACGAGGCCTTTGCCCTGTCCGTGGATGTCCGCCTTGGCAGCAGCACTATAAGCACCTGTATTCGGGGCACCTGTGCCGTCCTGGCCCGTTTCGTCTGTAGACACGATAGCCGCACCTTCTCACGTCGTTGACCAGCGGTTCCGGGACTTGTGATCCCGCTGGCCGCCGGCCTCCCGGGCGCCGTTGCTCCGGATACTGTGACCCTACTCACAATGCTCATTGGGTACAACCACCACGTCAATCACTGAGCACAATGCTCTGTCGAACGGCTCATGACGGTGCTAGCGTTGCGCATTATGCAAGCTTTGGATGGCACTGACACCCGCCTTCTGTCCGCCTTGGCGCAGGACCCCCGGCGAACGGTGGTGGCGCTGGCCCAGAAGCTTGGCCTCTCCAGGAACACAGTGCAGGCGCGGATGTCCCAGCTGGAGAAAAAGCACGTCTTCCTTTCCTTCGAACGCAGGATCAATCCGGTTGCGCTCGGGTATCCGTTGATGGCATTCATTTCCGTCCATGTCCAGCAGCAGAAGCTTTCCCAGCTGGCGGCGGACCTGGCGGACGTCCCTGAAATCCTCGAAGGCTACGGGCTCACAGGCTCCGCCGACCTGCTGCTCAGGGTGGTGGCCCTGGATGCCGAAGACCTCTTCCGCATAAACGGGAAAATCCTCGCCTGCGACGGCGTGGACCGGACCGACACCGCCCTGGCGATGGGTGAACTCATCCCCTTCCGGGTGCAGCCCCTGCTGGACCGGGGCCCGCAGGGCACCTGAGCGCGCCGGCAGCCGCCATGAAAGTACGACGGCGGCGGTGCGGGCTATAGGCTGTTGCAAGTTATTCACGGGGTTCGGAGGGCCCCGCAACCAGGCGGCGTCCAGCACGACGCCGGAAAGGCTCCATTTTTGAGCAATCCTCAGGAACCGTACCAGCAGGGGCAGCGTCTGGATGCGCCGCAGCAGCCACCCCTGCCCCCGCAGCAACTGCCCGGCCAGAGCGGGCCTGCTTACCAGGCTCCTGCCGGCACCTACCCGGAACCGGGCCCATTCGGACTGCCCGGCCAGCAGCCGCCAGTGAAAAGCCGGCGGAAACTCTGGATCATCCTGGCGGGCATTGGCGGCGTCCTGCTCCTGGTGGTCCTGGGCATCATAATCCTGGTCACCGTGGTGGGCAGCGCCACCAACCAGGCCAGGGGCCTTGCTGACAGTTTTACCAGGCTGGTCATCAGCGGCCAGAGCTCGCAGGCCTACGATGAGTACCTCGACCCCGCCCTGATGGAACAGCTGTCCAAAGAAGCGTTTATTACTGGAGTGGGAACCCTGGAGATGAACGATCAGTGCAAGCCTTCCTACAACGACCTCCAGGTGAGCACAGAAAACGGCGTCAAGACCGCGGACGTGGCGGGCGTTATCACCTGCGAAGGCAAGGAAGTGGATCTGGCGTACCGCTTTGAAGGCACCGACGACCTCAAGATGACCAACATCAAGCTGCGGCCTAAGGCCTAGCTTCCTCCGGCCGGCTCTCCGCACGGCCGGTCCATAAGACCAGCCACGCAGACACAAAAGAGCCCCGGCGCCGCAACGCCGAGGCTCTTTTCTGTAGTGGCAGGTGACTGGTCCGCGGGGGTCTAGTGGTTCACTGCCTTCTCTGCCCCGACTCCCGTGAGGGACCGGACTTCCATCTCGGCCTGCTTGGCGGGGTCTTCGCGCTTCTTGTCCAGGACGGTTCCGAGCCAGCCCAGGAAGAACGCCAGCGGAATGGACACGATGCCGGGGTTGCTCAGCGGGAAGATCGCGAAGTTTGCGTCCTTGATCATCGACGTTGCGCCGCCGGAGACAACCGGCGAGAAGATGATCAGGACAATGGCGGCGCCAAGCCCGCCGTACATGCTCCAGACCGCGCCCTGTGTGGTGAACCTCCGCCAGAACAGGGAGTAGACAATGGTGGGCAGGTTGGCGGAAGCGGCGACGGCGAATGCCAGCGCCACAAGGAACGCCACGTTCTGCCCGTTGGCGAGGATGCCGCCCAGGATGGCCAGGATGCCGATGACCACCACGGTGCGCCGGGCCACCTTAACTTCGGTGTCGGCGTCGGCCTTGCCCTTGGAGATGACGCTTGCGTAGATGTCGTGGGCAAAGGAGGCCGCAGCGGTGATGGTCAGGCCCGCCACGACGGCGAGGATGGTGGCGAAAGCCACGGCCGAGATGAAGCCCAGCAGCAGCGGACCGCCCAGGTAGAAGGCCAGCAGCGGGGCTGCGGCATTCACGCCGCCGGGTGCCGTCCGGATGGTTTCGGGGCCGACGAGTGCGGCTGCGCCGTAGCCGAGAACCAGCGTGAAGAGGTAGAAGAGCCCGATCAGCCAGATGGCCCACACCACGGACTTGCGGGCTTCCTTGGCCGTGGGGACGGTGTAGAAGCGCATCAGGACGTGTGGCAGGGCGGCGGTGCCCAGGACCAGCGCGAGGCCCAGGGACATAAAGTCCAGCTTGGAGGTTTCCGTCTTGCCGTACTGCAGGCCCGGGTTGAGGACGGCCGGGTTGTTGGCCGTTTCCACTGCCGCGCCGAGCAGGCTGGAGAGGTTGAAGCCGTAGATCGCCAGGACCCAAAGGGTCATGACGGCCGCTCCGGCGATGAGGAGGATTGCCTTGATGATCTGCACCCATGTGGTGCCTTTCATGCCGCCGATCAGGACGTACATGATCATCAGGCCGCCGACGACGATAATCACCAACGCCTGGCCGCCCCAGTCGCTGATGCCCAGCAGCAGCGAGACGAGACTTCCGGCGCCGGCCATCTGCGCCAGGAGGTAGAAGAAGCAGACGGCGAGGGTGGAGATGGCGGCCGCGATGCGGACGGGCCGCTGCTGGAGGCGGAAGGAGAGCACATCCGCCATGGTGAACTTGCCCGTATTACGGAGAAGTTCGGCGACGAGCAGCAGCGCCACAAGCCAGGCCACCAGGAAGCCGATGGAGTACATAAAACCGTCATAGCCATTGACGGCGATGGCGCCGGTGATACCAAGGAACGATGCTGCCGAGAGGTAGTCCCCCGCGATGGCGGTTCCATTCTGCGAACCGGTGAAGGAGCGGCCGGCCGCGTAGTAGTCGGCTGCGGTTTTGTTGTTCCGGCTGGCGCGGAAAACAATCACCATGGTGACGGCCACGAACAACGCGAAGACGCCCATGTTCAGCAGGGTGGTGTCCTTGAGGGCGGCGACGTCCACCGCTGTGGCGATCCCGATCATTTGTTTACCCCGCCCACTCGCTTGCCGTCCTTATCAAATTCGTGCCCTTCGATCTCGTCCCGGATTTCAGCGGCGATGGGATCCAGCCGCCGGTTGGAGTAGCTGACGTACCAGCTGGTGATCGCAAACGTCGAGACGAACTGAAGCAGGCCCAGGATCAGGCCAACGTTGATGTTGCCCCAGACCTTGGTGGACATAAAGCCCACGGCGTAGTCCGCCAGCAGGACGTAAGCGAAGTACCACAGCAGGAATGCGACTGCCATGGGGAAGACAAAGCTGCGGTGACGCTTGCGCAGTTCCTGGAACTGCTGGGTCGACTGGACCTGTTCAAAGTCCACGGACGCCGCTGCGTCCGGAGTATGGGCATCATTACCCATCGTTCCTCCTCGTTGAGACTTGCCTGAACACACCCAACGGCGTGCCCGGTAGAAAGGGGTACCGCAAATGTGACTGGTATCACTCTGCTTTCTGCCGGGCACCAGATTCCAGACCCTACCGGCCGGCGGTCGCTCAACGGTCGGGATGCTGCGACAAACGGCACCCGCAGCTACGCTGGGCACCATGCCGGACTCCCCCCTCCTGACCGCCGCGGCTGTTGCCGTGATCGCCATGGCCGTCGCCGTCGTCGTCGGCCTGGGGCTCAAGGTGCTGCGCTCCTTCAGGGACCTCGGCACGGACGCCGAACGCGCCACCTACCACACACTGCACGCCGCGTCCCAGGCCGGGCAGCATCTCCGGCGCGGCCTCAATCCCGCAGGTGCGGCGAAAGCCAGCCGCCAGCTCCGCACGCTGCTGGCCTGCGAGGCATTCGCCATCACCGACACCACCGGGGTACTCGCATGGGATGGCGCAGCAGAGGAGCTGAAGCCCGAGTTGATGCGCCTGGCCGAAGGGGTGCTGGCGGGCGGGCGGACAGCGGTGCTTCCGGCAGGGCGCCCCACAGGGCCAGGCGGCGCTCCACGGGACGGTACCGGCGGCCCTCTCGCCGCGGTGATCGCCCCGGTGCGGGCCGGGACGCGCGTCGTGGGCGCCGTCGCTGCGTTCGCGCCGTCGGCGGGTGCGGGACTGGTCCGGGCCACCGGCGAGGTGGCCGACTGGGTGGCCGTGCAGGTGGAGCTCGCGGAGCTGGACGCATCCCGGACGCTGCTGATGGAGGCGGAGGTACGGGCACTCCGCGCCCAGATCAGCCCGCACTTCATCTACAACTCGCTGAACGCGATTGCGTCCTTCATCAACACCGACCCCGCCCGCGCCCGGGAACTGGTGGTGGAGTTCGCCGATTTCACCCGCTACTCCTTCCGCCGGCACGGCGACTTCACCACGCTCGCCGAGGAGCTTCGCTGCATCGACCGCTACCTCCTCCTGGAACGCGCCCGGTTCGGCGAGCGAGTCCAGGTCAGCCTGCGGGTGGCGCCGGAGGTGCTCAGCACCGTCATCCCCTTCCTCAGCCTGCAGCCGCTGGTGGAAAATGCAGTCCGGCACGGGCTGGAAGCCAAGGAAGGGCCGGGGCACATCAGCATCAGCGCGAATGACGCCGGCGCGTTCGCCGAAGTGACCATTGAAGACGACGGCGTGGGCATGGACCTGGCCCAACTGCAGTCCGTACTGGCCGGCCACACCGACGGCGAGCACGTGGGCCTGCGGAACGTGGACGCCCGCCTCCGCCAGGTCTACGGCAATGACCACGGCCTGGTCATCGACACCGCCCCCGGGGAGGGAACGCTGATCACCATGCGCGTCCCGAAGTCACAGCCCGGCAACGATGCTTGATGTGCGGAACTGATAAGGCGCCCTGGAGCTCCGCCTGGTCCGGCTGCGAGCGGCGGAAGCTAACCTAGGAAGATGATTACAGTCCTCGTCGTTGATGATGAGCTGCCCGCCGTTGAGGAACTGGCTTTCCTCCTGGGGCGGGACGACCGCATCGGCACCGTCCTCCGCGCCACCTCGGGCAGCGAGGCCCTCCGGGCTTTGGCAGCCGGTCCGGTCGACGCCGTATTCCTGGACATCCATATGCCGGCGGTGTCCGGGCTGGATATTGCGCGCGCCATTTCCGCCAGCAGGAATCCCCCTGCAGTGGTTTTTGTGACCGCGGACGAGGACCACGCGCTGAAGGCCTTCGAACTCGCCGCCGTGGACTACCTGCTCAAGCCGGTCCGGGCCGAACGGCTTGCACGCTCGGTGGGACGGATCAGCGAACTGCGCGACGGCGGCACGGCGCCTGAGATGATCACCGTCGACCAGGGCGGTACCACCAGGATGATCAGGCGTGACGACGTCACATATGTACAGGCCCAGGGCGATTACGCAAGGCTGCACACCGCCGATGCGAGCTACCTGATCAGGGTGCCCCTGGCCGACCTCGAGCAGCAGTGGGCGGACGCCGGGTTCATCCGGACGCACCGCTCCTACCTCGTTGCCCTGAAGCATGTAACGTCCATGAAGCTGGCTGCGGACGGGCCCAGTGTCACCGTTGCAGGTGCGGGCCTTCCCATCAGCCGGCGCCACCTGCCAACGGTGCGGGAGAAGCTGGGCGCCACCCGGATCAGGCCGCACGCATGACGAGGGTTCGCGTCACGGCACTGCGCTCCGCGGCGCTTCCTCCGAGGGACACCCGCGAAGCGGCGCAGGACTCCGAGGTGGGTCAGGTCTTCGTCCGGTCCCTGATCCGTTCCCAGCTGCGGCTGGCCCTGGTAGTCGCCGGCGGTTTCCTGCTGATCCTAGGTGCATTTCCGCTGCTGCTGGCCGTGGTTCCCGGCCTGACGGAGACGCGTATAGCGGGTATCCCCTTCGACTGGATTCTCCTGGGGGCGGGCATCTACCCGCTGATCGGGGTGAGTGCCTGGTTGTACGTCCGGACTGCCACCCGCAATGAGGCGCGGTACCGGGACCTGGCCAAGGACCAGTGACGGAGCCATGAATCCAGGCGTGGCCATAGCCGCGCTCGCAGTGGTGTCCGTGGCCACTGCTGTCATCGGCTTCTACGGCCTGCGGATCTCGCGCACCACGGGCGATTTCTATGTCGCTTCCCGGACTGTCCGGCCCTGGTGGAATGCCTCGGCCATCGGCGGTGAGTACCTCTCTGCGGCAAGCTTCCTCGGGGTTGCCGGCCTCATCCTGCTGTCCGGGACGGACGCCCTGTGGTTTCCGGTGGGCTATACCGCCGGCTACCTGATGCTGTTGCTCTTTGTTGCAGCCCCGCTGCGGCGCTCAGGCGCCTACACAATTCCCGACTTTACCGAGGCCAGGCTGGATTCCCGGGCTGTCCGGAAGGTCACCAGCCTGGTGGTGGTGCTGGTGGGCTGGCTGTATATTGTGCCGCAGCTCCACGGCGCCGCTTTGACCATCCGGATCACCACCGGGTTGCCGTCCTGGGTGGGATCGGTGGCCGTGGTGATTGTTGTGTGCCTGACAGTGGTTGCCGGCGGCATGCGTTCGATCACCTTTGTCCAGGCTTTCCAGTACTGGCTCAAGCTCACGGCCCTGGCGGTTCCCATCCTGTTCATCGTCTTTATGCTTGCTGGAAACGGGACTCCTGCCCTGTCTCCGCCTGCCGTGAACCCCACGAATCTTGCCCCCGCCGGGCTGTACCAGAACGTGTCGCTGCTGGTTGCTCTGCTCTTCGGCACCCTCGGGCTGCCCCACGTGCTGGTCCGCTTCTACACCAACCCGGACGGGCAGTCTGCCCGGCGGACCACGCTGATTGTCCTGGGCCTGCTGTCGGTGTTCTACCTGTTTCCCACCGCCTACGGACTGGTGGGCAGGATGTTTGCGCCGGGCCTCGCACGCGCCAACCAGGCCGATGCCATGGTGCTGCTGCTCCCCGGCGAACTGGTGGGCGGTGCAACCGGCGATCTGCTGTCAGCCTTTGTGGTGGCTGGCGCCTTTGCCGCCTTCCTCTCCACCACGTCCGGCTTGGTGGTATCCCTTGCCGGGGTCATCAGCCAGGACGTCCTGGGCGCCGGGGTGGGCGGCTTCCGGCTGGCGGCGGTGATCTCCATCGTGGTGCCCCTGGGGTTCGCCCTCATGACGGATTCGCTGGCCCTCGCCGGAAGTGTGGGTTTGGTTTTCGCGTTCACCGCGTCCACTGTCTGCCCGGTGCTGCTGCTCGGCATCTGGTGGCGGGGACTGACAGACGCCGGCGCCATCGCCGGCATGGTGACAGGCGGAGTTCTCTGCGGCGGCGCGATGATTGCGGGCTCCGTAGCGGGCGCGAACAACCTTGTGCCCTGGCTGGCCCAGCCTGCAGCATGGACAGTGCCGGCGGCCTTCGCAGTGATGGTCATGGTTTCCCGTGCCACCGTTCAGCGGGTCCCGAAGACCATGCCCCGGGTGATGACCCGCCTCCACACTCCGGAACGGCCCCTCGCCACCGAAAGGTGACCCCGACACCGTTCTCCCGCAGCCCGGCGGGAGAACTGGAACCAGGTCAGTCGATGGCCGCCATCAGTTCAACCACACGGTCCAGGAAGGCGTCCACCTGGGTTTCCTCGTACCCGTCCCGGCCAACGGCGGGACGGAAAACTGCACGGCGGACGTTGTCGACGCTGAGCGGCTTGTCCTGTTCAAGGTAGGCAATAAGTTCGTGGCACAGCCGGTCGACGTCGGCCGTGTTGTAGCTACGGACCTTCTTCTTCGCCGGCCGGCGGAAGCGGTCGCCGTCGGGGCGGTGCAGCCGGCCGCGGAGGATGCCGGACAGGTTTCCAATCTCCCGCAGCCATGCTTCCTCACCACGGGCAGCAATCAGCTCGTCCCGCTCGCGGCGGGCGAAGGCGTCTTCGAGGCGGTCCAGTGCTGCGTCCACGACGGCGGCGGAGTACCCGCCTTTAACGGGGTCGAAGGAAACTGCCCTGACGACGGCGCTGGTGACAGGCTGCGCCGCGGCCTGCGGGGTTTCAAGTGACACCCGCGCCCGCTGCAGGAACTGATCCACCTGCTTGGCGTTATAGCCGTAATCGCTGCGCTGCACGCGCTCAAAGGACGCAGGGATCTGCCGATGAATGTCCAATGCCACTTTTGATTCCTTCGATGCTCTTCAAGCCGTTACTCTGCACCAGTCTATTGGCGCCCGGGCCCGGCGGGGGTTGTGTGTCAGGCCCCGGAAACGAGCCCGTACAGGACAAAGGCCGCCGGGGCTGCAAAAACGATGGAGTCCAGCCGGTCCATCACACCGCCATGTCCCGGCAGGATGCTGCTCATGTCCTTGACGCCCAGTTCGCGTTTCACCATCGACTCGGCCAGGTCACCTGCCGTGGAAGCCGCCACCAGTCCCACCGCCAGGACCACGCCCACCCACCAGGGCTTGTCCAGCACAAAGAGACTGGCAAGGATGCCGATCAGTATCGCGCCGCCGATGGAACCGGCAAATCCTTCCCATGATTTCTTTGGGCTGATCTTGGGCGCCATCGGATGCTTGCCCAGGGAGGCGCCTACCAGGTAACCGAAGGTGTCGTTGGACACCACCAGCAGCAGCATCACCGCCACCTGCCATGCTCCGTCCGGAATTGTTCCTTCCGGCCAGAGGCCCAGCGGAGTAGCGCCGCCGGAAGCATGCAGCGGGAGGGCAGCGAAGCTGATGAAGAACGGCACCCAGCCCAAGGTGAAGACGCCTGCGAAGATGCTGTTGGCCGAGCCCGCAGCGCTTTCGATGGACCGCCACAACAGCACTGCCACCGAGCTGAGAAGCATGGCAAAGAGCAGGCTTTCGATCCCGCCGAGGTAGGCGGCAAAAGGCATGGCAACCGTTCCGGTCATGACCGGCACAATGGGCATCCTGGTGCCGTTCGCCTCCAGGGCGCGGTAAATTTCCCACACCCCAAAAACAGCGAACGAAGTGGTGACCGCAACAAATCCGAGCGGGAGGAACAGCAGTCCGCCGAGCACTGCGAAGAGCATGGCCAGGCCCACCACCACCGCGGCCGGAAGGTTCCGCCCGGCCTTCGGCGTGGGGTTGGTCCTGGGCTGCTTCCCCCGTGTGCGCGCCCGTTGTGCCGGGGCCTGCTCTGCCTGGCCCATCAGACTTCGAGCAGCTCTGCTTCCTTGCGCTTGAGCAGCTCGTCGATGCCGTCCACATGCGCCTTGGTGAGGCCGTCCAGTTCCTTTTCGGCGCGGGTGCCCTCATCCTCGCCGGCCTCGCCGTCCTTGACCAGCTTGTCCAGGGTTTCCTTGGCCTTGCGGCGGATGTTGCGGATGGAGACCTTGGCGTCCTCGCCCTTGGTCTTGACGATCTTGACGTATTCCTTGCGGCGTTCCTTGGTGAGTTCCGGAATGGTGATCCGGATGACATTGCCGTCGTTGGACGGGTTGGCGCCTACTTCGGAGTCGCTGAGCGCCCGTTCAATGTCGCGCAGGGCGGTCTTGTCGAACGGGGTGATGAGGATGGTCCGGGCGTCCGGGATGGCGAAGGAGGCGAGCTGCTGCAGCGGGGTGGGGGAACCGTAGTAGTCCACCAGTACCTTGTTGTAGAGCCCGGGGTTTGCGCGGCCGGTACGGACGGCAGCGAAGTCTTCCTTGGCTACCTCAACGGCCTTGTCCATCTTCTCTTCGGCTTCGAGCAAGGTTTCTTCGATCACGGTCTCTCCTGACGATTCTGGTGCAGTCCGGGACGCCGGGTCCATGCACACACGTGGTTCTCTGTTGCTGCTTCCGCCCCTGGTCCCGAAGGCAGGGGCGGACTGTCCTGAAAACATCCTAGCCGTAGCTAGGCGGTAACCAGGGTGCCCAGCTTTTCGCCCAGGATGGCCCGGGTAACGTTGCCTTCACCCTCCATGCCAAAGACCACCATCGAGAGATTGTTGTCCTTGCACATGGTCATCGCCGTCTGGTCCATCACGCGGATGTCGCGGCGGAGGGCATCGTCGTAGCTGAGGGTTTCGAGCCGTTCGGCGGAGGGGTCCTTCTTCGGATCTGCCGTGTAGACGGCGTCCACTCCGCTCTTGGCCATCAGGACGACGTCGGCATGGACTTCGAGTGCACGCTGGGCGGCAACGGTGTCGGTGGAGAAGTACGGCAGGCCGGCGCCGGCGCCGAAAATGACCACGCGGCCCTTTTCCATGTGCCGGATGGCGCGGCGGGGAATGTAGGCTTCGGCTACCTGCCCCATGGTGATCGCGCTCTGGACGCGGGTCTCGACGCCGGCCTGCTCCAGGAAGTCCTGCAGGGCCAGGCAGTTCATCACCGTTCCGAGCATGCCCATGTAGTCGGCCCTCGAGCGGTCCATGCCGCTCTGGGAAAGTTCTGCGCCGCGGAAGAAGTTGCCGCCGCCAACCACGATCGCCACTTCCACCTGGGGGACGGCTGCCGCGATCTGCTTGGCGACATTGCGGACAGTTTCCGGGTCAACGCCAAGCTTCCCGCCGCCGAAGACCTCGCCGGAAAGCTTCAGGAGGACCCGGCGTCGACTTTGCTCTGGCTGGATTACAGTGTTGACGGCTTCCATGATGCCTTCCCGTTGGTGAGTCTGAAAAAAGGTTATCCTGCTGGGGCCAATGCTCGGAACCGGCCCCGTGCATGCAAAAGGGGCGGCCACCGAAGTGGCCACCCCCTTGCAGTTTCGACTAGGAGCCGACGCGGAAACGCGTGAACGCGGTTCCCTTGACACCGGCCTCCTCGAGGACCTGTGCCACGGACTTCTTGGCATCCTTAGCGAATGTCTGGTCCACCAGGACCTCACCCTTGTAGAAGCCGGTCACGCGGCCTTCGACGATCTTGGTGAGTGCGGCTTCGGGCTTGCCCTCGGCCTTGGCGGTCTCTTCGGCGATGCGGCGCTCGGACTCAACCAGCTCGGACGGAACGTCGTCGCGGGTCAGGTAGTTCGGTGCCATGGCAGCAATGTGGACTGCAACATCGTGGGCGGCAGTGGCAGCGGTTTCGCCTTCACCGTCGACAGCGAACAGCACGCCAACCTGGGCCGGGAGGTCCTTGGAGGTCTTGTGCAGGTAAGCGTCAACCGTTGCGCCCTCGACGCGGGAGATGCGGCGGACAACAACCTTCTCGCCCAGGACAGCGCCTTCTTCGACGACGACCTCGGAGAGCGGCTTGCCGTCAACTTCGGTGGCGAGCAGGGTCTCGAGGTCGGCTGCGCCGGATTCGACGGCGATGGCGAGGACCTTGTCGGCGAGCTGGATGAACTTGTCAGCCTTGGCGACGAAGTCGGTCTCGCAGTTGACTTCGATCATCACGCCGACGCCGCCGTCGACCTTGGCAGCAACCAGGCCTTCTGCGGTGGAGCGGCCTTCGCGCTTGGTAGCGCCCTTCAGGCCCTTGATGCGGATGATTTCGATGGCCTTTTCGGCGTCACCGTTGGCTTCGTCAAGAGCCTTCTTGACATCCATCATGCCGGCGCCCGTGCGCTCGCGCAGAGCCTTGATATCAGCGGCAGTGTAGTTCGCCATGTGAACCCCTCTGTCTAGAAATTTTATGTGGTGTACGGACTGACAGGACGGCAGCTCACCTGGTGAGCGGCCATCCTGTCAGTTCCCCTTACGCGGAGAGCGCGCGGGGAGATCCGGATTTATTTGTCAGCTGAGCTGGCAGTCAGGGTGTCTGACTACTTGGCTTCGCCGGCAGCGTCGTCGGCAGCCGGAGCTTCCTCGGCAGCGGCGGGTGCTTCTTCAGCAGCCGGAGCGGCTTCTGCGGCCGGAGCAGCAGCAGCTTCTTCGGTCTTGCTGCCTTCGAGGAGCTCGCGCTCCCACTCGGCCAGCGGCTCTTCCGGAGCTTCCGTGGTGCCGGTGGCGCGCTGGTTGCGGGCGATGAGGCCCTCAGCAACGGCGTCAGCAACAACGCGGGTCAGCAGGTTGACGGAGCGGATGGCGTCGTCGTTACCCGGGATCGGGAAGTCGACTTCGTCCGGATCGCAGTTGGTGTCCAGGATGGCAACAACCGGGATGTTCAGCTTCTTGGCCTCGTCAACAGCAAGGTGTTCCTTCTTGGTGTCCACGATCCAGAGCACGGAAGGTGCCTTGGTCAGGTTGCGGATGCCACCGAGGTTGGTTTCCAGCTTGGTGAGTTCGCGGCGAAGGAGCAGCAGTTCCTTCTTGGTGTACGCGGAACCGGCGACGTCGTCGAAGTCGATCTCTTCGAGTTCCTTCATGCGCTGGATGCGCTTGGAGACCGTCTGGAAGTTGGTCAGCATGCCGCCGAGCCAACGCTGGTTCACGTAGGGCTGGCCAACGCGGGTTGCCTGCTCGGCAATTGATTCCTGGGCCTGCTTCTTGGTGCCGACGAAGAGTACGGTGCCGCCGTGTGCAACGGTGGCCTTCACGAACTCGTAGGCGCGGTCGATGTAGGACAGCGACTGCTGAAGGTCGATGATGTAGATGCCATTGCGTTCCGTGAAGATGAATCGCTTCATCTTCGGGTTCCAACGGCGGGTCTGGTGTCCAAAGTGGACGCCGCTGTCAAGCAGCTGGCGCATAGTTACGACGGGCATGCCGG
>JBKJVX010000210.1:0-2667 GCA_046717065.1 Arthrobacter sp.
GCAGCCAAGTTCAACCAGGGCATGGAACTCTGGCTGGGGGGGCTGGAGTCCTACCTGCAGGAGCACGCCGCCGACAACAGCCGGCGGATCGCCGTATTCACGGGGCCGGTCTTTGGCGCCACCGACCCGGTCTACCGCGGCGTGGACATCCCGCTGCGCTTCTTCAAGGTCGCAGCCTTCCTGCACCAAGGTGAACCTGCCGCCACCGGCTACGTCGTGGAGCAGACACCCCAGCTGGATGACCTGCTTGAGATTCCCCGGTCAGGAATCACCGATGACGCTCCCCCGCTGGGGCCGTTCCGCACCTTCCAGGTCCCCGTCCGCGACATCGCCTCCCTCACCGGGCTGGACCTGGACCAGCTCGTGGCCGTCGACAGGATGCCCATCGCCGCAGCCCTGCCCAGCGCGCGGGTGACGGAAACGTGGCGGGAGCTCCACTCCCCCGAAGACCTGGACCTGGACTTCGACCTCGGCGAGTGACGGCAGGTTCCAGCTGGCTGGGCCGCCCTGCTACTGCTGCGGAAGGCTGAAGAAGCTCTTCGGATCGTCAGCGCCCAGGAGGTCCTGATGGAAGGTGACGGCGTCCACCGGGCGGGTGTCGACGAACAGGACTGCGACCGTCCGGGAGTGGACCACTGTGTAGCGGGTGAGGTCTTCCACCCAGGAATGGATCCCGGTGTACTCCTCGACGAACAACCCATCACCGAGCAGGCCCCGCTGCTCGAGCAAATCATAGACAACATTCCAGGCGAGATCCATCAGTTCGTGAATGGCTGCCTCAACAGTTGGAGCCGTCATGCCTCCATGGTGCTCCCGGGCACTGGCAGTCTTGCGGAGCCCGGGAGGGTGTGTCCCTTAGCCGTCCGTCTCCGGGCGCCGGTAAAGCCCCGTCAACGAAAAGATCCGCGGAAGAACTCGGATCTTGCTGCCCGGCGGCTCGTGAGTCAACGAACCGTCAACCAAACCGGCTGGTCGCTGTCATGCTCGTGCGCGACCCTTAGCCCGCCGGCCACCCCTTTTCCGATAGTTTGTGCAGGGTTATCGGCCGGCGCTATTGACTACGGCCGAACCCCGCGCTATACCTCAACTAAGTCCGGCATCAGGCCCGGCATCAGCTCATCCGGAGACCGCTGTGACAGCCCCCTATCCTCCCAACTCCCAGCACACGCCTGCCCTCCAGGAGCAGACGCGGGCCTCCCCTGCGCACCTCTGAACTCCGCGGTTCAGCCTGGGCATCGCCCGCTCCATCAATGACCCGTGCCTCACGGGCCAACCGCCGAACCCTTCAGTTCTAGGAGAAGTGTCGCAGTGGACACGCTTCCAGCAGTGCTTCTTGTCATCGGTGCGGCATTTGCCTGGATCGGCCTGACCGCCATTGCCGTCCTTCATATTCGCCGCAGACGGAATGGTTCGACGTTGGTCGCCTCGGCCTCCGGAAAGATGGGCCACCGTGTGAGGCCATGGCGGGCCCGTGTTCACCGAAATCGCGCTGCTGCACGCCCTCGAAGGTTGAGCCTCCGCCGGGCACGAGGCAGCGGCACCACACACCACTCCGGATAATCTTTGGGAGCAACCGTTGAATGCCGAAACGATCTTCGGATTCAGCATGGGATACCTTGCCGCGCTTGTCGGCATCTTCGTCATCTACCTGCCGTACCTCGTCCTTTTTGTGCTGCTACTGATGGCGGCCGGGATTCTGCAGCTGCTGTTGCTCCCTTTCGCCCTCTTGATCAGGAAGCTGCGGCGAACCAAGCCACGGCCGACCCAGGACAGCTCATGGATCCTGGACCGGCCGGACAGGCAGCCCAGTGACCGGATCCTGCTGCCCAGGCGGCACACTGCTGCGCCCCAGTGACGAGGTATCCGCCCGGAGCTACAGGAGCGTGTCCTCATAGTGACGACCGTGGGCCGGTCCCCCCAACCAGTGAAACCGGCCCACGGCGGCGGCCCTCCCTGCTCGAGGCCACCATCACCTGCTGCCACATCCTCGGGACAGCAGGTGGTCCTAGCCCGCTTCCGGGTTTGGACCTGCAAAATTGGCTGTTGGTGAGGGACGAATAATTCCCCCGCGACGCGGAGCGGCGGGACAGCTCCCGGTCCACAAGACGGAGGAGCTCCTGCCCCTGGCTGATCCGTCCGTCTCGACAACGCGTTCGAGTACGTGCCGTAGCCGGAGGAGGTCCGATACCGGCACGGACGGCCAACGCCGGAAAGATGTATAGATCCTGCCAGCGGGTGTAAGGCCGACTGTTGTGTGTTCAAGATGGGAAATGTCAGCGTCTAACACCATGAGCGGTGACTCTCTTCGAGTGCCGTACCGGATGACTGCTCAACCACGAGTAGGAACCATTTACCCATCAGGTCCCCGGAATCACGCTTATTCAGATTTTGTCCGGTCCCGGCGTCGTTACCAGCATTACGACCGGGTGCAAGAAACGGCACCGAAACGGTTAAGACGGCCGCCAAATAGCCCCGCGATTTACTGGCGCGTGACCCTGATGCCGCCTTCCTTACGGTTGCACCCCGAAGCGGCAACAACACTCGTTTCGGGGTTTGGCACTCCCTAGTCTTGAGCTATTCACCCGCTCCACCTCTCTGAATGGCACCCCAATGAAAAAACTCCTACTCTGGCTCACGGCGCTTCTGGCGGCCGTTGGGCTGGGCATC
>JBKJVX010000211.1:0-4293 GCA_046717065.1 Arthrobacter sp.
GGACGAAGGCTTCTACGACAACCTCGTGGCCCCGGTGCCGGGCACCGACCTGGTCCGCGATGAGGGCATCCGCGCCGCCTCCTCGGCGGAGAAACTCGCCGGGCTGAAGACCGTGTTCCGCACCGAGAACGGCACCGTCACCGCCGGGAACGCGTCCCCGCTGTCCGACGGCGCCTCCGCGGCCTGGATCGGATCCGAGAACGCCGCCGGGCTGCTGGGGCTCGAACCGCTGGCCCGCATCGCCGGCCGCGGCGCGCACGGCAACGACCCGCAGTTCTTCGGCTACGCCCCGGTGGAGGCCGCGAACAAGGCCCTCGCGAAGGCGGGCATCAGCTGGGACCAGGTGGGCGCCGTCGAACTTAACGAAGCGTTCGCCGCGCAGTCCCTGGCCTGCATCAACGCCTGGGGCATCGATCACTCGATTGTGAACCGGCACGGCGGCGCGCTCGCCATGGGCCACCCTCTCGGCGCGTCCGGCACGCGCATCCTGGGCACCCTCGCCCGGAGCCTGCAGGCCTCCGGCGAGCGCTGGGGTGTCGCGGCGATCTGCATCGGCGTGGGGCAGGGCTTGGCCGTGGTGCTCGAAAACGTCACCGCCTCCGCAGGCACCAGCACAGGAAAGGCCTAAGCCATGTTGAACTTCGTAGATTCGGTCCAGGAGGCCGTGGCCGGGATCAAGGACGGTTCCACCGTGATGATCGGCGGGTTCGGCAATGCCGGGCAGCCGTTCGAACTGATTGATGCGCTGATGGACTGCGGCGCCAGGGACCTGACGGTGGTGAACAACAATGCCGGCCAGGGTGACCAGGGCCTGGCGCTGCTGATCAAGGAAGGCCGGGTGCGGAAAATGATCTGTTCCTTCCCGCGGCAGTCCGACTCCTGGCACTTCGACGCCAAGTACAAGGCCGGGCAGATCGAGCTGGAACTCGTGCCGCAGGGCAACCTGGCCGAGCGGATCCGGGCAGCGGGGGCCGGGATCGGCGGGTTCTTCACGCCCACCGGGTACGGGACCATGCTGGCCGAGGGCAAGGAAACCCGGATCATCGACGGCCGCGGCCAAGTGTTCGAAACCCCCATCCACGCGGACGTCGCACTGATCAAAGCGTTGAAGGCGGACGGCAAGGGCAACCTCGTGTACCGCAAGACCGCCCGCAACTTCGGGCCCATCATGGCCGCCGCCGCGAAGCACACCATCGTCCAGGTGTCCGAGGTGGTCCCCACCGGAAGCCTGGACCCGGAGAACATCGTCACCCCCGGAATTTACGTCAACAGCATTGTCCGCGTAGCCGGCGGCACTGCAGAGAAGGTGGCCTGACATGAGCCTTGCAACAACCCTCCAGACGTCCGCTACACCCTTGGGGCGCGACGACCTCGCCCGCCTCGTGGCCCGTGACATCGCCCCCGGATCCTTTGTGAACCTCGGCATCGGCCAGCCCACCCTGGTGTCGAACTACCTCACCGAGGAGCAGAACATCACGCTCCACACCGAGAACGGGATGCTTGGCATGGGACCGGAGGCCAAGGGTGACGAGATCGACGGTGACCTCATCAACGCCGGAAAGATCCCGGTCACCGAGCTCCCCGGAGCGGCGTACTTCCACCACGCGGACTCGTTCGCGATCATGCGCGGCGGGCACCTGGACATCTGCGTGCTGGGAGCCTTCCAGGTTTCTGCTACCGGTGACCTGGCCAACTGGCACACCGGTGCTCCCGGTGCCATTCCCGCCGTCGGCGGCGCCATGGACCTGGCCACCGGCGCCAAGGACGTCTTCGTGATGATGACGCTGCTCACCCGCGAAGGCGTCTCCAAGATCGTGGAAGCCTGCACCTACCCGCTCACCGGCGTCGGCTGCGTCACCCGCGTGTACACCGACAAGGCCGTGTTCCTCACCGGCCCCGCCGGCGTCACCGTTCGCGAAACCTTCGGCTGCACCCTCGAAGAACTCCAGGAACTGGTACCCGTCCCGCTCAAGGCCGCCACGGCTTCCTGAGGTGGCCCCTAGGATTGGTAACCATGACCGACGCAGCAGTAGCGGGTGCCCCGCAGGCCAGTGACCAGTACGTCCAGTCGCTGGCCCGCGGGCTCGCCGTCATTCGCGCGTTCGATACCGACCATCCCGTCATGACCCTGACCGAGGTGGCAGCCCGGACCGACCTGACCCGGGCTACGGCGCGGAGGTTCCTGCACACCCTGGTGGAACTGGGCTACGTGCGGACCGACGGCAAGACATTCGCGCTCACGGCCAAGGTCCTTCAGCTGGGGTACGCATACCTGTCCGGCTTGTCATTGCCGCAGCTGGCGCAGCCGCACCTCGAGGAGCTCTCGCTGAAGCTGGGGGAGTCCACGTCCGCCGCGGTGCTGGACGGCACAGACATCGCCTACATCGCGCGGGTCACCACCCGCCGGATCATGAACGTCGGAATCACCGTGGGCACCCGGTTCCCGGCCTATGCCACCTCCATGGGCAGGGTGCTCCTCGCCGGGCTGCCGCCCGCAGACCTTAAGGCGTACCTGGCGGCAGCGGACATCAAGCCACTGACCCCGCGCGCCCTGGGCACCGTCAAGGAGCTGCTTGCCGTCCTGGAGACTGTCCGTGCCCAGGGCTGGTGCCTCCTGGACCAGGAACTGGAGTTGGGCCTGATGTCGGTAGCTGCACCGGTTTACGACGGAACCAAAGTGGTGGCCGCGGTGAATGTTTCACTCCAGGCGCAGTCTGTGGCGGCGCAGCCGGACCCGGACGGCTACCTGGCGTCAGTGGCGCAGGAAATCGTAGCGACGGCGAAACTGGTCTCCGCGGACCTCACCGCCCGCGGCTAAAAGGGACTTTGGTGCACCAGACCGCGCGCTGAAGGCAGCGGTCACTGCGCAGGGACAGCCCCTGCGGACTGGCCCCGGCTTTCATTGCGCAGGTAGGTACGTGGCGTGCAGACTGTGGCACATGGCCACAGAGGATGACGTCCGAAAAGCTGCCCTGGCACTGCCCGGCGTCACCGAGCGGCCGAGTTGGGGCCAGCCCGCGTGGTTCGCCAAGACGCTGATGGCCCGGATCTGGGAGCCCGGAGTCCTCACAGTCAAAACGGAGGAGCGCGAGGCCCTGGCCGGAACCGAACCGGAAACCTACTCCTGGACTCCCCACCATGAGCGCTCTCCCCAGCTGGTCCTGGTACGGCTGGACCGGATCGACGCCAAGCTGCTGGAAGAATTGCTGCAGGATTCCTACCGGCTCGCGGGAGGCGAGCCCAAGCAGCAGCCGGGGACCCGTTAAGGTAACTGTTTGCCACCCAAGCCAGCCGCCCTACTCCCGCAGCAGCCATGCGGGCCATAGACTCTAGCCAACTACGTGCAGCAACGCCGCTCCGCGAAGCCCTCTGATCCAGACGGACACGGCCCGGCAGGGCGGCGCTGCCGCACCCGTGCAGCGAGGGGAGTCAGCGGGTGAAACTGGGCATACCGCGGGAACGCCGTGAGGGTGAACGCCGGGTGGCCGCCACACCGGAGACGGTGAAGCAACTCGCGGCCCTGGGCGTGGAAATACTTCTTGAGGCGGACGCCGGTGCAGCCGCCGGCCACCCGGACGCGGACTACCGCCAGGCCGGAGCCCACATCGTCCCGCAGCTCGACGAAGCCCAGCTGGATGTCCTCATCCACGTCCGGCCACTTGATCCGCACACGGCGGGGTCCCTGAAAAGGGGAGCCGTGACGCTGGGACTGGCATCGCCGTCGTCGGAATTGCCCACCGTCCAGGCACTCGCGGACGCCGGCGCCACATCCTTCGCCCTTGAGCTCGTGCCCCGCATCTCCCGGGCCCAGTCCATGGACGCCCTCAGCTCCCAGGCCCTGGTGGCGGGCTACCGCTGCGTCCTGGAAGCCGCCATCCGGCTGCCCCGGTTTTTCCCGCTGTACATGACCGCCGCCGGCACCGTCCCGCCCGCCCGCGTCCTGGTCCTCGGAGCGGGGGTGGCCGGGCTGCAGGCCATCGGCACCGCTAAACGGCTCGGCGCCCGGGTCTTCGCCAACGACATCCGGCCCGCCTCCGCGGACGAGGTGGCGTCCATGGGCGGCACGTTCATCCGGCTGGACCTTGAAACCGCCGAGGCAGCCGGAGGCTACGCCCGCCAGCTCAGTTCCGACGCCGGGACCCGGCAGCGGCAGCTGCTCGCCCCGCACGTTGCCCAGGCCGACGTCCTGATCACGACGGCGGCCGTCCCCGGCAGGCGCGCTCCCCTCCTGGTCACCACTGAGATGGTGCAGGGCATGCGGGCCGGGTCCGTCGTCATCGACCTCGCCGCTGA
>JBKJVX010000212.1:0-4233 GCA_046717065.1 Arthrobacter sp.
AGCCCATGGAGCACATGACCATTGACGTGCCCGAAGAGTACCTCGGCGCCGTCACCCAGCTCATGGCCGCACGCAAGGGCCGCATGACCAACATGGCCAACCACGGCACCGGCTGGTGCCGGATGGAATTCATCGTTCCCGCCCGTGGCCTGATCGGCTTCCGCACCAAGTTCCTCACGGACACCCGCGGCGCCGGCATCGCAGCCTCCATCTCGGAGGGCTACGAGCCGTGGGCCGGCCCCATCGAGTACCGCACCAACGGTTCCATGGTCGCCGACCGCGCCGGTGTTGTAACGCCGTTCGCCATGATCAACCTCCAGGAGCGCGGTTCCTTCTTCGTGAAGCCCACCTCTGAGGTTTACGAGGGCATGATTGTCGGCGAGAACTCCCGCGCCGACGACATGGACGTCAACATCACCAAGGAAAAGAAGCTCACCAACATGCGTGCAGCCTCCTCCGACACCTTCGAAAACCTGACGCCCCCGCGCGACCTCACCCTCGAAGAGTGCCTCGAATTCGCCCGCGAGGACGAATGCGTCGAGGTGACCCCGGAGTCCATCCGCATCCGCAAGGTGATCCTGGACACCAACGAGCGCGCCAAGGCCAACCGCGCCCGCGCAAAGGTCTAGCAGCAACGCCCCTGAAGGCCAATGAAACTGCCGGGACGGCAGGCGGATTTCCCGCCGTCGTCCCGGCTTTTCTTTGCCTTCCTGCGGGTGAAGCGCAGCCGGGCCCGCTTATGGCGCGGCCCGGCGCCGCGGCTCCGGTGCCGGCGGGACTTCCTTGGCTGCCACAACCTCGCGCAGGGGGATGACGACGTCGGCCTGGCGCGTGCGGACGGTGCAGGCACCGGCGTCGCACATCACCAGGTGCCCCAACGCATCCGTGAAGCCGCCGTCGATGCGGTAGCGCACCACCACGCGGGTGCCGGGCGCGGCTGCGGCAAGGAATCCGGCAGGTGTGGGGGCAGGCAGGTTCACCACTTCATACTAAAGGGCTTCACACAAGGCCACCGGCTAGGTTCGCGGGAACCGGCCGGGAGATAATAGGCTCAGATGTCAGGGTCCGGCCATAGTTGCCGGATGCAAGAACCGGCGGGTCGCCGGAACCAACGTGGAGAGGCCAGGGACGTGACGTACGTAATCGCGCAGCCGTGTGTAGATGTCAAGGACAAGGCATGTATTGAAGAATGCCCCGTCGACTGCATCTACGAAGGTGAGCGTTCGCTGTACATCCATCCGGACGAATGCGTCGACTGCGGGGCATGCGAGCCCGTCTGCCCCGTTGAGGCCATCTACTACGAGGATGACACCCCGGATGAGTGGGCCGACTACTACAAGGCCAACGTGGAGTTCTTTGACGACCTCGGTTCTCCGGGCGGTGCCGCCAAGGTCGGGAACACCGGCAAGGACCACCCCATGATCGCCGCGCTGCCGCCGCAGAACCAAGACCACTAACGCAGGCAGGATTGGTGACCGCAGCAGTGAATACGTTCGGCCTTGACCTGCCCGACTACCCGTGGGAGGCCATGGCGCCGTATCTCGCCACGGCTTCCGGGCATCCCGGCGGGGCGGTCAACCTGTCCATCGGGACGCCGGTGGATCCCACTCCCGCCTTGATCCAGGACGCCTTGAAGGCCGCCGCGGATGCCCCCGGGTACCCCACCGTCCACGGCACCCCCGCGCTCCGGGAAGCCATCGCAGGATGGTTTGAACGCCGCCGCGGCGTGGCCGGTCTTGATCCCCGCAACATCATGCCGACGGTGGGCTCCAAGGAACTCGTGGCGTGGCTGCCGCTGCTGCTGGGGCTGAGGCCAGGCGACGTCGTCGTGCGCCCCAAGGTTGCCTACCCCACGTACGATATCGGCGCAACCCTCGCCGGCGTTACGTCCGTTGCAACCGACAACCTGGACGAGCTCGACGACGCCACCCGCTCCCGGGTCCGGCTGATCTGGGTCAATTCACCCGGCAACCCGACCGGCAGCGTGCGGGGAATCGACTCTTTGAAGGCGCTGGTGGCGCAGGCCCGGGACATCGGCGCAGTGGTGGCCTCGGACGAATGCTATGCCGAACTTGGCTGGGGCGACTGGGACGTCCAGCGCGGCGGCCAGGCAGTTCCGAGCATCCTGGATCCCCGGGTTGCCGGCGGATCCCATCAGGGCCTGCTTGCTGTGTACTCGCTGAGCAAGCAATCCAACGTGGCAGGCTACCGGGCGGCGTTTGTGGCCGGCGATCCGGACCTGATGCCCAGCCTGGTGAACAGCCGCAAGCACGCTGGCATGATTGTGCCCTATCCCGTGCAGGAGGCCATGCGGGTGGCACTGGGCGACGACACGCACGTTGAAGCCCAGAAGGACCTGTACCGCGGACGCCGCGAACGGCTGGTTCCGGCGCTGTTGGGCTTTGGGCTGGAAATCAAGGAATCCGACGCCGGACTGTACCTCTGGTCCACGGCGGGGGAGGGCACCTGGGACACTGTGGCGCGTCTGGCAGAACGCGGCATCGTGGTGGGCCCGGGCGTCTTCTACGGCGAGGCGGGCAACGGCTATGTCCGGGTCGCCCTCACCGGAACCGACGAACGGATCGACGCCGCCGTCGCCCGGCTGGCCGCGGCATCGTAACAATGCTGTGACTCGCGCCACATCGGGCTGGTTTTAGGCCATTTTTGAACGTCGCGAATTAGTGGCACCCGCCAAGGAGCGGTAGCTTTTTAAGTGACTATCAATGGTGGCTTTCTACAAGAAGGCAGCCCGGGTGTTGGAACCTGTGTTCGCAGGCTTCGTGCGCGGCTCACCTGATGTTGGATCAAGCTTTCGACAGAGGCCCAGACGCCTCATGAAGGGGACTCCATGACTGAGACCAACAATGCTGCGACCCTGCACCACGCAGGAGGCGAGCTCAAGCTGCCGCGCATCCAGGTTGTTGAAGGAAACGAGGGCTACGACGTTTCCAAACTGCTGAAGCAGACGGGCGCAGTCACCTTTGACCCCGGCTTCATGAACACTGCAGCCACAACTTCGGCTATCACCTACATCGACGGCGATGCGGGCATCCTGCGTTACCGCGGATACCCCATCGAGCAGCTGGCACAGCACTCCAGCTTCCTTGAGGTGTCTTACCTGCTGATCTACGGCAACCTGCCCACGCCCACCGAACTGGACGAATTCGACCAGAAGATCCGCCGGCACACGCTGCTGCACGAAGAGCTCAAGGGCTTCTTCGGCGGATTCCCCCGCGACGCGCACCCCATGCCGGTCCTGTCCTCGGCCGTTTCCGCGCTGTCCACGTTCTACCAGGACTCGCTGGACCCGTTCAACGCCGAGCAGGTGGAAGTTTCCACCATCCGCCTGATGGCCAAGCTCCCGGTCATCGCGGCCTACGCCCACAAGAAGTCCATCGGCCAGCCCATGCTGTACCCGGACAACTCCCATAACCTCGTGGAGAACTTCCTGCGCCTCAGCTTCGGCCTGCCGGCCGAGCAGTACGAGGTTGACCCCGTCGTCGCCAAAGCGCTGGACCTGCTCCTCATCCTGCACGCGGACCACGAGCAGAACTGCTCCACCTCCACCGTGCGCCTGGTGGGTTCCTCCAACGCCAACCTGTTCGCGTCCGTCTCGGCCGGCATCAACGCGCTGTTCGGGCCCGCCCACGGCGGCGCCAACGAGGCTGTGCTGAAGATGCTCCGCCAGATCCAGGCCGAGGGCACCAAGCCCGAGGACTACATGGAAAAGGTCAAGAACAAGGAAGACGGCGTCCGGCTCATGGGCTTCGGGCCCCGCGTGTACAAGAATTACGATCCGCGCGCCAAGCTCGTCAAGGCCACCGCCCACGAGATCCTCACCAAGCTCGGCGGCAACGATGAACTGCTGGACATCGCCCTGCGCCTGGAAGAGAAGGCGCTGAATGATGACTACTTCATTCAGCGCAAGCTCTACCCGAACGTGGACTTCTACACCGGCCTCATTTACAAGGCCATGGGCTTCCCCGAGAAGATGTTCACGGTGCTCTTCGCCATCGGCCGCCTCCCCGGCTGGATTGCGCAGTGGCGCGAAATGATCAGCGACCCGAACACCAAGATCGGCCGCCCGCGGCAGCTCTACATCGGCGAGCCGGAGCGTGACTACCCGGTCCGCTGACACAGCAGCCTGAATGACGACGGCGGGGGGCCCCCCCCCCCCCGGGGGGGGGCCGGGGGGGTTTTTTTGGTAGAAAAAAAACACCCGCGGCGACAATT
>JBKJVX010000213.1:0-13003 GCA_046717065.1 Arthrobacter sp.
CCGCGGACCTCGGCGTCCTTCATGTCCGGAGCGGAGGAGCGCATGTTCTCGAGGACGGTGCGGTCGACGTCGAGGGTTTCGTGTTCCTGGGCGTAGTAGCCCACCTTCAGGCCGTGTCCGGCAATGACGTCGCCTGTATCCGGCTTGTCCACGCCGGCGAGCATCCGGAGGAGGGTGGTCTTTCCGGCGCCGTTGAGGCCCAGGATGACCACCTTGGAGCCGCGGTCGATGGCGAGGTCGACGTCCGTGAAGATCTCCAGCGAACCGTAGGACTTGCTGAGGCCTTCGGCGGTCAGCGGGGTCCTGCCGCAGGGCGAGGGGTCGGGGAAGCGGAGGGCTGCCACGCGGTCGTTTTCGCGCACGGCCTCCAGCCCGCTGAGCAGGCGTTCGGCGCGCTTGGCCATGTTTTGTGCAGCAACGGCCTTGGTGGCCTTGGCACGCATCTTGTTGGCCTGGTCGAACAGGACCTGGGCCTTCTTTTCCGCGTTGGCCCGTTCGCGCTTGCGGGCGCGTTCGTCCGTCTCGCGCTGCGTGAGGTATCGCTTCCAGTCCATGTTGTAGAAGTCGATCTGGGCTCGGTTGGCGTCAAGCAGGAACACCTTGTTAACGGTGGCTTCGAGCAGCTCCGTGTCGTGGCTGATCACGATCAGTCCACCCTGGTGGTTCTTGAGGAAGTCACGAAGCCAGGCGATGGAGTCGGCGTCGAGGTGGTTGGTGGGCTCGTCGAGGAGCATCGTCTCGGCGTCCGAGTACAGGATGCGCGCCAGCTCCACACGGCGGCGCTGGCCACCGGAGAGTGTCTTGAGCGGCTGGTTGAGCAGGCGGTCCGGCAGGGCGAGGTTCGAGCAGATCGCGGCGGCCTCGGCTTCGGCAGCGTAGCCGCCGGCTGCCAGGAACTCGGATTCCAGCCGGTCATAGCGGTTCATCGCCTTGCGCTGGATGTTGGCGTCCTCGCTGGCCATCTCTTCGTGGGCAACGCGGAGCTTGCCGACGGCGATGTCCAGGCCGCGGACGGACAGTATCCGGTCCCGCGCAAGCTGCTCCATGTCCGGGGTGCGGGGATCCTGGGGCAGGTAGCCGATCTCGCCGGTGCGGGTGACTTTGCCGGCAGCAGGGAGCCCCTCCCCTGCGAGAACCCGGGTCAGCGTGGTCTTCCCGGCGCCGTTTCGGCCCACCAGTCCGATCTTGTCTCCCTTGTCGATGCGGAAGCTCACCTGGTCCATCAGGAGCCGGGCGCCGGCGCGCAGTTCAAGATCCTGGACAGTAATCACAGCAGGTAAAGCCTTTCACAGAGGGATAAGCCGCAGCCCAGAGCGTCTGTGGTGGGCGTGGGCGGCAATGGCCGGAGAACGGCCCATTCCAGTCTACCGTCCGCGCCTGCGCTGCCGAACCGCAGGACGGGTGGGGATTGTGCGGTTCCAGCTGCCGGGCGGGATCGCGTTTGCGCCTGCACCTTGTCGGGCAGGGAAACGAAGAACTGCCATACTCTGACAATGGCCGTCTACTTTGAGTGCACAACGCGGACAAGCATGCCCCGTGCGGAGCTGTTTGACCTTGCCCGGAGCGTCGACGCCCATAAGGAATCGATGGCGGAGTCCCGTGAGGAAGCCATTGCCGGTGTGACGTCCGGCCTCATCTCGCTGGGCAACGAAGTAACGTGGCGGGCTTGGCATTTCGGCCTTCCGCTACGGATGACGAGCCGGATAACCGAGCTGCAGTCACCCGACTATTTTGTCGATGAGCAGGTTCGGGGACCGTTTCGGCGGTTCCGGCACGTGCACGAATTCAGGGAGGATCCTGCCGGGACCACAATGGTGGACCGGATCGAGTTCGAGGCTCCTTTCGGATTCATAGGTCGCCTTATCGAAAGACTGGTCCTGGCCCGCTACCTCCAGAAGCTCATCGAGGCACGGAACCGTCACTTGGCCGGCGCGCCTTCCCGCGGGCTTTAGCTGCGCGAACTGAAACTGATCATGCCCAGGGCAGGCTCTTGAGCCGGGTAAAGAGGCGATCGGTATCGCAGGCGTGGTCCTCGGGCCGCGCCTGACGATGTCCTGCGAGATCGGCATATCCAACGGCGCCTGCGTAAAGGACCTCGTCCGGCGTGGCCACTGCGATGGAAATTCCTGGGATATTCGCGGCGGAAGCAACTTCCCGGGCGATGACCCGAACCCGTTCGGCGTGCAGTTGGCGGGCTGTCCGCACCGCTCCGGAGTCGGTTGGTCAGCAGTGTTCATGACTCGGAGTGGCAGCCAGGGCACCGGTTTCACCAGCGTTTTTGGACCCAACGGGTGACCTGAATGACATTGGGGCAATCTCCTGCTGAACCACATCGAGACACCCTCCTAGCTGCCCCCAAGGTTTCCGCAGGTGGTTGCCAGCAGGATGATCCCAATCCGCACACAGGGAGACGACATGAATTCTCAATCAAGCCATTTCTCTAGTCGAAGCCTGAGTCGCCGCCAGTTCGGGTTGGTGCTGAGTGGTGGCGCTTTCCTGCTGCTGGCCGGCGGTACCTATGGCATTGCCGGGCGGAGTCGGGAGGACACAACCACGAGCGTGGCCACGGCATTTGGATCCCTGGCAATTGTTCGGGCCGGACGCCTCGCGCGGCTCGATGCCCAGGGACAACCAGCTTTCAGGACCCTGGCGGCCGCTGCTTCGCAGATGAAGGCCGGCAGAGGCGCCGGAGACAGCATGCAAATTCGGCGTGTCAGCACCACAACACAGCCCAGCCCCGGCGTTCACGGCCACGACGAAGGGACGTTGGGAGACACGGCGGGGCCGGAACCGCTGAACCTCACCTGGGCCGACGTCGTACTGCTCGAGGTGCAACTGCAGAATGCCTGGGCGGTGCCGGTCCTTTTCAGTCCGGGCCAGCTCCGATTAAAGCTGGGTTCATCGGCTGTAACAGTCACGCCGCGGGATTCCGACCGCGACCCCGGCCCGATGGCACCGCACAGCTCGGAGCAGCTACTGATCAGCTACCTGGCGCCGCGTGATTCCCCAGAGCTGGCGCTGGACTACTCCGACGAGCAGCAGGACCGGACCTACGGGCTGGCGCTCCCGTCCATCACCACGAACGAGGCCAGGTCATGAGCATATTGGACTTCCACATCAACGAGGGATACGTGGCGATGGTGGACGGCTCCCTGGTCTACCACCGAGGCTTCGGCGAGCGCCGCACCACGTTTTCGGACGTCAGTCCGTCCCTGTCGATGGGCCCGCGGGTCTTCACTGCTGCCGGAGACGTCGTGGCAAGCCGGACTTATCCCCTCACCGCTCCGCCGCCGCCGCACGGCAGGCCAGCCCCGCTGCAGCCTGACCCGGCAAATCCCGGACAGTACCTGGTGAGGAAGGAATACTGGGCCAGCTACTTTCCGGAGCGGACCCTCATCGCCGAAACAGGCAGCACCATCCGGATTGTGGTGCACAACCATCTTTCGCAGGAGCACGAACTCCGGTTCCATATCGCCCCTGCGGGCGGGGATAAGGGCACGGGCGCCATAGCTCCCGGAGCATCAACTCTCCTTGAGTTCGAAGCGCCCCCGCCTGGAACTTATCTGTTCTCGGACCCGGGCAACGAGCCGGTGGAACGGACCCTTGGCCTCTACGGCGCGCTGGTGGTCATAGACCCGGCCAACGCCTGGCGGCTCTTCCCCGGTGGGAGCGAGTTCGAACGCCAGTGGCTGTGGTTGTGCCATGACGTGGATCCTCAGTGGGCCCGCATCGCGTCCCGAGGCCAAACGGTCAATCCCGCCTCTACACCGGCGGTTCCCCGGTACTTCACCCTCAACGGGTACTCGGGCTTCCAGTCGCTGGCAGTTACCACCAACGAAGAATTCAACGAACTACGGGAGCAGGACACGCTGCCCTCAGGCCACCCGCGCGAAACGGATGTGCGCAACTTCAGTGCCTCGCCGTCCCAGGGTGGCGTCCGCACCGGCCACCTGATGAGGATGGTCAACGCCGGCATCGTGGACCATCAACTGCACTACCATGGCAACCACGTCTGGACAGTGCGGGCCAACGGCTATGACTTCCCCCGGGAACGTGGACGGGTCAGCCCGGAGGGTGACGTCCTCCTGCAGCACTGGGAGGACACCATTCAGCTGGAGCCGTTGGACCGCAAGGAGTCAATGCTCCCCGTCCGGCGTCCACCCGAGGCGTTGGATCCAGTGTGGGACGCCCGAACCGAGGACTGGAAGTATCCGATGCACTGCCACGCGGAGCCCTCTCAGACCGCAGCCGGCGGACTTTACCCCGGCGGCCTTGTCGCTGACTGGGTATTGGCCGCGGGCACCAAACCAGAATCGGGCCTGCCGAGCACCACCGACGACGCCCATCACAAATACCGGAGCCAGGTGGAGTTTGCTTCGGACCAGCCTCACGAGGGAAGCCCGGAAACCAAGTTCCGCCAGCGCCCCGACGTCAGTATGGAGTTCGACTTCTTCAACAAAAAACTAAGACTCCCTAACGGCCCAGAACTCGAATTTTGGAGTTTCGAGCACGGCAAGTCAGGGCGGGGGCTCCCCGGACCGTTGTTGCGGCTGACGGAGGGCCAACTGTTCCACGGAACCATCAAACCCAGTAAGAGGGTCCACACCATCCACTGGCATGGCATCGAACCCGATCCCCGGAACGACGGCGTGGGCCACACCTCCTTCGAAGTTACCGGCCACTACACATATCAGTGGAGGCCAGACGTCGGCGAGGCCGGGAACCCCAACCGCGGCTCGGCCGGAACCTATTTCTATCACTGCCACGTCAACACACCCCTGCACGTACAGATGGGCATGTTCGGGCCCATCATCGTGGATCCGCCCGTCAACTCAGCCGGCCCGCCGCCGAAAGGAACCCGCCGCCACTCGACGGACGGCCCCCTGTACGACACCGCCACCGAGACGTTGATTGCCCCCTATTCGATCGACCCGCGGTGGCACGAGCTGAACCACGCAGCCGGGTTGTCCGGGGACGACGCAGGCCTTAACCGCTTCGACCCCAAACACTTCGTTCTTCTGGGCGGCACCATTCCCACCAGACCCAAAGGGGACAGGGTATGGAGCATCAGCGCGATGCGCGCGAACATCCCCAGAGCCGGCTACGAGCCCACACTCGTCCGCATGGTGAATGTCGATTACTTTCCCACCCTGACGCGGTTTCTCGATGCCGCGGGCAAACCGGTTGAGATCGCCGAACTTATCTCCCACGATGGCCGCCCCTTCTGGAACACCCCCAACCCGGACGGTCCGGCGGTTCAGCCCTCGCTGGTCGGCCAGCCGCTGGTCACCAGCGTCCTCAAGTCGGGTGCTGCCGAGAAGTTTGACTTCCTGCTGCGCCCGCCGGCTGCAGGACGATACACCATCGCGGTCGACTTCCTGCACTGGATTACAGGCCAAGTCCTGGCGACCCGGACCGTGACCGTCAACGCTTCTTGAAGATCCCACACCATGTAACGCTGGTTTCATGAATCTGGAGGTGTTGCCCGGGCTCACGATTCCCGCATCGGAGCTCGACTGGCGGTTTTCGCGCTCGTCCGGGCCAGGCGGTCAACACGTCAACACCTCGGACAGCCGGGTGGAACTCTCGTGGAATGTCAGCGGGTCGTTGGTGCTTTCAGACAGCCAACGGCTGATCCTGCTCACGCGTCTCGGACCACGCGTCATCGGCGGGGTAGTCACGGTGACCGCTTCAGAGCGGCGCTCGCAGTTGCGCAATCGCGAGATTGCCCTGGCCAAGCTCGCCGACCTTGTGGCAGGGGGCCTTGCTCCTGCTGCACCCGGCCGCCGTGCAACCAGACCTACCCGCGGTTCTGACCGCCGCCGCCTCGTCGCCAAGAAACTGCGGTCAACAACCAAACAGCAACGCAGGCGGCCGTCCGCCGAGTAGCGGACGGCGAGCGCTGAAGAAACTGCGGAACTGAAGGCGAAGCCGGCACCCAGGAAGGTAGCGGTTCGCCGCCAGCGCAAGACGCCGTGGGCTTAACCTGCCGCGGCATCCTTGGCACCTTGGGAGAATTGATCCATGGAATTCAACCGGCTGCTGCAGATCCGCCGCATCTACGCGCAGCCTGCTGCCCTGGAGCTGCCCCGGGGCAAGGAGATCGTCGAACGCTGGCCGGACGCCGACGTCGTGCTGGTGGAGAACCACTGGAACATCCCGGAGGTACACGGCGATGAAACGAACGTGCCGCGCTGGTCCCGGATTAAGACGGAGGCCCTGGTCCTCGGCGTCAAGAAGGCGCTGACCGTCAAGCCGAACGGCCGGTCAGCGGATTTCATTGCCCCCTCCACCGCGAACGGCTGCGCCATGGCATGCGCCTACTGCTACGTGCCCCGGCACAAGGGGTACAGCAACCCGGTGACCGTGTTTGCGAACATCGACCAGATTGCCGGGGTGCTTGAGCGGCACGCCACCCGCCAGGGCATGAAGCTGGAGCCCAACCAGTGCGACCCGGAACTGTGGGTCTACGACATCGGTGAAAACAGTGACTGCTCCGTCGACGCGCTGATCAGCGATAACGTGGAGGATCTCGTCAGGCTTTTCCGGGGCCTGCCCACAGCCAAGCTGTCCTTTGCCACCAAGTACGTGAACCCGGCGATGCTCGGTTGGGACCACGGCGGCCGCACCAGGGTCCGCTTCTCCCTTATGCCCGCTGACCTGGCGAAGTCGGTGGACGTCCGGACCTCACCGGTGGCTGAACGCATGGCTGCAATCAACGACTTCGTTGATGCCGGGTACGAGGTGCACGTGAACTTTTCCCCCGTCATCATTACCGACACCTGGCTCAGTGATTGGGAGGAACTGCTGCGGGAGCTCGATGCCACCCTGACGGAGGCCGCAAAAGCCCAGCTCGCGGCGGAAGTCATCTTCCTGACCCACAATGAGCGGCTCCACGAGGTCAACCTGGGGTGGCATCCGCAGGCCGAGGACGTGCTGTGGCGTCCGGACCTGCAGGAATCGAAGGTCTCCTCCAACGGCTTCACCAACGTCCGCTACCGTTCAGGAACCAAAGGACGCTACGTACGGCAACTTACGGCGCTCATTGAGCAGATCGCGCCATACTGCCGTATCCGCTACGCGTTCTGAGCACCAAAAGCAGCTTACGACGTCGTCACGGCACCCTGACGGGTCTCCTCCCGCTTGCGGGGCCGCAGCGCCGCCCCCTGCCGGACCGGCGCTGCGGCCCCTGGCAGGGTGGCCCTCCCCTGCCGGGGCCTGACGCGCCGCGCTAAACTGGACCAATTATGATCGGTGCCCGTACCCGTCTTCTCGCCTGGCTCCTCGCCTTAACGGCCTTCCTCGCGGGTTGTGTGCCCGCGATCGGCTTCGATGACGCCGATACCCAAGGCCCTGTCCCGGCGTCCTCAGCACCTTCAGCCGCCGTCGACGTCGCCCTCCCGCCTCAGGGGACCCCCACCCCCACTCCGGCGGCGATTCCCGCGCCACCCCCTGTGCCCCAACCGTTCGCCCTCAACCTCTATCAGGAGGGGGACTTCGTGCCGCAGCACACCTTCGACTGGTGTGTTGCAGCGAGCATCCAAATAGCGCACAACCTGATAGACGACACCGGCGGCGGCACGTGGGGCGACCGCGCCCACCAGGGCGAACTCTGGGAGATGGCCCGGGCCCGGTCGTCCAACTCGTTCAACGGCGCCAATCCTTTGGGCTGGGCGCAGGTCCTGACCGAAGTTGGGACGGGGCCGTACTCGGTCGTCAGCGTCCCCGATTATGAGGGCGCGCTGCAGACGGCGGCGCGCGCCATCGCTGACACCGGCAGGCCGGTAGGGCTGGTCATGTGGAGCGGCCGCCATGCGTGGGTGATGAGTGGCTTCGAGTCACTCGGCGATCCGAAACAGTTCCCGGAGTTTTCGGTCACCGGCATCCGCGTCCTGGATCCGCTCTACCCGCACGGCAGCGGGCAGTGGGGTCCGTCGCCCGCGCCCAACAGCCTGCTCACCCCCGAGCAGCTGGCGACGCAATTCGTGATCCGCGAGCCGCGGCGCTGGAGCACCGAGTTGCCAACCGGCTACCTGCTGGTGCTGCCGCGGGCCTAGGCCTGATCACGGCTTCGCATCCCCTAGTGCCACGCCTGGTTTGGCCGCGATATCTTCGACTGCCCGCGTCAGTTCCGCCATGGACGAAGGGCCGCCATGCCCCTCATCCTCAATGACGACGAGGCGGCTTGATTCCCAGCGCTGATGCAGCTGCCAGGCGGTGACGACGGGGCCGCTGATGTCCCGCCGGCCATGAATTAGGTAACCGGCGATGCCGTTGAGCTCGTGAATCCGCTGGAGAATCTCTCGACCGTCGACGAGAACCCGTCGCTGGCCCAGTAGTGCGTCACCAGAAGAGCGAACGTCATACGCGCCCGCTCGTCTTCAAACAGAGGGCCAGGAAGCCAGCTGGGGACCAAGGATATGTGCGTGGACTCCCAACGGTCCCAGGCCAGGGCAGCCAGGTGGGCGTCGTCGCGATCCTGGCCAGCCAGCCGGCGAGCGTAGGCCTCGACCACTCGTTCACCCGGGACTGCCTTGGCAGCTTCCGCAAAGTCGGCCCAAGCTTCAGGAAAGATGCGTCCCACATCCTCTGTGATCCATTGAATCTCTTCCCGGCTGCTTGTTGTCACCGCCACCAAAGCGATACCCAACACCCGACCGGGATGTTCCAAGGCATAGGCGAGGGCAAGCGTGCTGCCCCAGGAAACACCGGTGAGGATCCACTTTTCGATGCCCAGGTGCTCCCTGACGGCCTCAATGTCTTCGATCAACGTTTGAGTCGTGTTCTCGGTAAGGTGGTCAAGGTCGTCCTGGGCAGCGGGTGTGCTCTTGCCACAACCGCGCTGGTCCAATCCGATGACGCGGAATCGGCTGTGGTCGTGGCGTTGACGGTAACCGCCTCGACCAAGGGAACCCCCAGGGCCGCCGTGAAGGTAAAGGACTGGAATGCCAGCAGGTTCGCCCGTTGCTTCCCAATAAATTTTGGCATTGGGCACGGTCACCCAGCCGGATTCTGTCGTTGTTTGTTCGCCCGTCACGCGCCCCACAGTATTCGACCTTGGACCGTACCGGATGTCAGCGCCTTCCATGCAGGAGTTTCCCTTGACAGGCCTACAGCCAAAGGACTCTTATCGAGTACCAATGTGAAAAGAGAGGTGGCTGTGCCAATTTTCCTCGCAGGGGTCGTGGCAGCCTACAGCGGAATGCGAAGCCCTGCGATGAAACATCACTGACTCACTTGCGAGCGCAGCTGCAGCAGGCGTACTCAGCGGTAACGATCCGGGGCCGGATTCCCAATTTTTCGAGTGTGGCCGTGCACGCAGGACAACAATGTGTACATGAAGCTCCCAGGCAGGCTTCCCCCAAGAGTGAAGTCGGGGCAGTTGTTCTTCGCCCTTGTGTTTGGTGCTGCCCTGATAACCCCTGGAGGTGCCTGCTCCTCACCCCCACGTGATGAGGCAACCGGCGCTGGGCCCCCTTGCCTTCCGCCTTCCTATTCGGTGAGTCCAACAAGCGCCAGGCCCGGCGAGAAGGTGACAGTCGCTGCACCCGCAGCGGACTGTAATCCGCGGTACGGCGGCCATGCCCGGATTGAAGTGAGTGTCACCGATGAACGCGGCAACGAAGTCATCAATACAACGGCTCCAATGACTGATTCCGGTGAATTCACATATACGTTCACAGTGCCTGCAGAAATAGCGGTTGGACAAGCGACGGTAACTGCAATGCCGCACAATATCGACTGGTGCGACGACACCGGCAGAAACAACCGTGCAGGAGGACACGTGAACCTCGAGCGTGCCTCGTGTGCAGAGCCGGTGAAGGCACTCACAATTACGCCTTAAACCGCCGATACTCATTCAACTGAACTTTCCAGCGGTGCAGCGCCGTTCCTCCATACTTTTGCTTCCGCGGTCCTTTGAGGTAAGAGAATGGTCCTGATTCCCGTGTCAGCGGCTCAGCGCTCCTTCGGCACGTGGCGGCATGCGCTGCGGTGCCTTCCCTAACCGGAAAATCTGAACGGCGGTACTGCTGATGAGCTCGCCTGGTTCTCGTGACGCTCCCCTGTCACTCATCAAACATCATCAGGTGGCAGCCTTCGTGCTCATCGCCCTCCTACTGTCCTGGACCGGCAAGATCCTGTCCCTCCTGCTGCTGGGGGACATCCTGCCGGGAATCCTCGCCGAGCTGCTGATACTGCTGGGAACAGCCATCCTGGTCACGGGCGTCGCAGACGGCCGGCCGGCGGTCCGCGAGCTGTTCCGCCGGGCGTTCCGTCGGAGGGTGGCCCGGGCCTGGTACGTGGCAGCACTGCTGGGCCTTCCCGCGCTAACGGTGCTCATTGCTGCAGCCACCGGAACGTTCCACCCGCCCGCCGGTGACTGGGGGCCGTCGCTAGGCAACTAAATGCTGAACACCCTGATCATCGGCGCCCTCTTGGGCAACGTCTGGGAAGAGCTCGCCTGGACCGGCGTGGTGCAGCACCGCATCATGGACCGGCGCGGACCTGTCATTGCCGCCCTGCTGACCGCCATCCCGTTCGCCCTCATCCAATTGCCGTTCGCCTTTGCTGAGCGGGGCTTCTCCGGCACGCCCTGGAGCAACGTGGCTATCTCCTGGCTGGTCCTGTTCCTTTTTGGCCGGTCCTTCCGCTTACTCATGGGAATCGCCTACCTGGGTACGGGGTGCAGCCTGTTCATCGTAGGGCTGCTGCACGCGTCCTTCAACGCCTCAATGTCAACCAAGCTGGACGTATTCGACGGCGAGTGGCAGCAGATCGCCGCCCCGATCCTCCTGTCGGGAGTGGTTGCCGCAGCCAACGTCTTCCGCACCTCCCGCTCAAAGCGGGCACCTGCCGGTGGGGACCCCGAGCCTGTCCGGCCTCAGTTCCGTCCCCCGAGAGGGTCCGTGTAGACCGATGGTAGGGCCCCTTTATCCTCCCCGTTGGGTGTGAGCTAGGAGGAGGGGTCGGCGTTGCGTTTCGTCGGCCGGTAGCCGGCGAGTTCGGCGCGGACGTCGCCCTCCTCGTGGCTGCCCTTCTTTTTGCCGAACGGCAGCGCTTTGAGCAGCGGATGCACGATTGCCATGACGACGATGCCCCAAGCGAGGCCGATAACGGCTGAGCACAGGGTGTTCACGAGCCAGGCCAGGAAGCTGCCAACCACTGCGATCCCGGCGAAGGGGTGCTCGAGGACATGGACCAGGTCATACGGACCGTGCCAGCCGAGGTCGTAGGCCCCCTGCAGCATGATGTGGCCGCCAACCCACAGCATGGCGATGGTCCCGATGAAGGTTATCGCGGCCAGCACGGCGGGCATCCCCTTGACCAGCAGCTCGCCGAAGCGCTTGGCGCCCGCTGAATCTTTAGCGGCCAGGTGCAGGCCGATGTCGTCCATCTTGACGATCAGTCCGACCGCACCGTACACGAGCACCGTGATCACCAGGGCCACGACCACCAGGATAACTGCCCGGGACAGCAAGGAATCTGCGGCCACCTCGTTCATCGAGATAACCATGATCTCGCAGGACAGGATGAAGTCCGTGGTGATCGCGCCCTTGATGACCTTGGCTTCGGCCTCGGGGCCGCGTTCAACCGCCGGCGCATCTTCCTCTGCGGTGTGGTGGCCGCGGAGCTTGTGCCAGACCTTTTCGGCACCTTCGTAGCAAAGGTAGGTGCCGCCCAGCATGAGGATGAACGGGATAGCCCAGGGGACGAAAGCGCTGACCAGCAGCAGTGCCGGCAAGATGATCAACAGCTTGTTCCGGAGCGATCCCCAGAAGATCTTCTTGATCATCGGCAGTTCGCGGGACGGGTCCGCCCCGGACACGTACTGCGGGGTGACGGCGGCGTCGTCGATTACCACACCGGCGGCCTTGGCCCCCGCCTTGGCGGCCCCGGCCGCGACGTCGTCCACCGAGGCGGCCGCTATGCGGGCCAGGGCTGCGACGTCGTCGAGCAGGGCGACGAGACCGCCGCTCACAGACCGCTCCCGCACTGCGCAAGGATGGACAGCTGGGCGTATGAGCCTCGTTTGCGGCGCGTAATCGGCATGCTCAGATTATACGGTGGCGGGCAGCCCGCGACGGGCAGTGGCGCTGGCAAGCCCCCGGCCCCGCTCGCCTCTGAGCTGGCTCGCGGGGCTTGTTAACCAGGTCCCGCCCGTCACTGGAGGTAATTGATTGGCCTTGGTAGGTTTCGACGCATGGCCATCAAACTTGAGAATGTCGGTATCGCCGTTCGCGACCTCGGAGCAGCAATCGCCTTTTTCACCGATCTCGGGCTTACGGTCGTGGGCCGTGACACGGTCAGCGGGGAGTGGACTGACACCGCCGTCGGACTTGATGGCAACCACGCCAACATTGCGATGCTCCAGACCCCGGACGGCTACGGTCGACTTGAGCTCTTCGAATACATCCACCCCAAAGCGATCGAGTCGGATCCAACTCGTCCCAACGATATCGGCATGCACCGTGTGGCCTTCTCGGTCGACGACATCGACAGGGCCCTTGAAGTAGCTGCAAAGCACGGATGTCATCCGCTACGTGGCGTGGCAACCTACGGCGATGTCTATAAACTCACGTACCTCCGCGGGCCCAGCGGAATCCTCGTGATGCTCGCCGAAAAACTGAAAAAAGACTGACTCGGGTCCGTTCGGGAACCCTGGACAGGCGTCGGGGTCGCTGTGGCCGAAGTCTGCCGTGGAAGATCCTGTTGGGAAATTCAGGTCATGAGAGCTCCCGGAAAATGGGATGTTCAATGAATAGGTGCGGTCTATTCTTCAACACATGAACGAACACACGGTTCCGAGCGAGGCCGGCGGGTATCTGTTTGAGTTCAAGGGGAAGCACCCCCTCCGGGAGACAGCACGTTGGGTAGCCGGCGTCGGATTAGCTGGTGCCGGAGTAGCAATCGCGGTCATAGGAACCGCGTCAAATTCCTACCTGTCCAAGCCGCTGGGAATCGCGATAGCAGTTCTCGGCGCCATCGTGCTCGTTATGTACGT
>JBKJVX010000214.1:0-24001 GCA_046717065.1 Arthrobacter sp.
CGACGGACCTGAGCGAGCGTCGGGCTCAAACCCGCGCGACCTGAGCGAGCGTCGGGCTCAAGCCCGAGGGATGTGAGAGAGGGATCGTCGTTCAAGGCGCCCGCAACGCAAAACGCCCGCCCACGAAAGTGAGCGCGCGTTTTCTGTTGCGGAAAACTTAGACGGTGCGAACCACATCGTCGTAAGCGAACTTCGGCTTGGCTTCGCCCCAGGCATCCGGGCCGGGCTGGCCGATGTTGACGACGAGGAAGCTCTTCTGGTCGCCGGCCGGGAAGAATTCGGCGTCGATGGCGGAGAAGTCGGCACCGGTCATGGGACCGGCGGCGAAACCGAGGGAGCGCACAGCCAGGATGAAGTAGCCTGCCTGCAAATGAGCGTTGTTGTTGCCCGTAGCAGCGGCGAAAGCGGGATCGGCGTCGTACATGGCCTTGGGCGCGCCGTAGGCGGGCAGGAACTTGTCCCACTGACCCTGCCAGTCGGTGTCGTAAGACAGGATGGCGACCAGCGGGGCGGAGGCGGTCTTGGACTTGTTGCCGTTGGAAAGGGTGTCCACCAGCTTGGCGCGGGCCTCGTCCGAGCGGACGTTCGTGACGCGCAGGGGCTGGGAGTTGAAGGCTGTGGGGCCAAACTTGGTGAGTTCGTAGATCGCCTGGGCCTGCTCGTCGGTCACCTCTCCGGTGAAGGAGTTGGCGGTGCGGGCCTGGGCGAAGATGGCGTCGACGGCGGCCGAATCGATGACTGCTTCTTCGTGGGCAATGGTCATGGGCTTACCTTTCGCTGCGCCTCCCCACTGCTGGGGCGGCCTCGTTGCTTTCCATAGTTGCAACTTCAAGTAGTCACGTCCTCTTCCCGTGACGGCAGGTGACGTTGGGCACAGCTGACCAGCATAAAGGACGGACGGTATTCTGGAGCCAGTTGCGATCTTCGCCCCCGGCACCCCTTTGAAAGGCCCCCACCATGAGCATGCTCGGAATCAAGTGGAAGCTGCACGGCACCGGCAAGTCCATCAAGCCGGGCCACGTGGTGGCCCCGGACGAGCGGCTGGCCTGGCCGCTGACCATCGGCGTGGGAATGCAGCACGTGGTGGCCATGTTCGGCGCCACCTTCCTGGTGCCCATCATCACCGGGATGCCCCCGGCCACCACTTTGTTCTTCTCGGGCATCGGCACGCTGCTGTTCCTGGTAATCACTAAGGGCCGGGTGCCCAGCTACCTCGGCTCAAGCTTCGCGTTCATTGCGCCCATCATGGCGTCCCAGCAGCAGTTTGGCGTGCCCGGCGCCCTGGGCGGTGTAGTCCTGGCCGGCGCAGTCCTGGCCATCGTGGGAGCCATTGTGCAGAAGTTCGGCGCGGGCTGGATCAACCGGCTCATGCCGCCCATCGTCACAGGCGCCATCGTGGCGCTGATCGGACTCAACCTTGCCCCCGCAGCGAAGAACAATTTCGACGCCGCCCCCGTCACCGCCGTCGTCACGCTGGCCACCATCATCCTGGTCAGCGTCCTGTTCCGCGGCATCCTGGGCCGCCTCAGCATCCTCGTCGGCGTAGTGGTGGGCTACCTCGTGGCCATGCTCCGGGGCGAGGTGAGCTACGACAAGATGGAGGCAGCCGCCTGGGTGGGCCTGCCGCAGTTCCAGACCCCGGAGTTCCACGTGGGCGTCCTGGGCCTGTTTGTGCCCGTCGTGTTGGTGCTGGTGGCCGAGAACATCGGCCACGTGAAGTCCGTGGCAGCCATGACGGGCCAGAACCTCGACGGCGTCTCCGGGCGTGCGCTCATGGCTGACGGCGCCGCCACCGTCCTGGCCGGCTTCGGCGGCGGTTCCGGAACCACCACCTATGCCGAGAACATCGGCGTTATGGCCGCCACCAAGGTCTATTCGACGGCGGCCTACTGGGTGGCAGGCGTCTTCGCCATCCTGCTGAGCTTCTCCCCCAAGTTCGGGGAGCTCATCGCCACTGTTCCGCCGGGGGTACTGGGCGGCGCCGCCACCATGCTGTACGGCATGATCGGTATCCTGGGCGTGAAGATTTGGGTACAGAACAAGGTGAACTTCTCCAACCCCGTAAACCTCACTACTGCCGCCGTTGCCCTGATCATCGGCATCGCTGACTACACGTGGACCCTCGGCGACCTCACGTTCACAGGCATCGCACTCGGTTCAGCCGCCGCCTTGGTCATTTACCACGGCATGAAGGCCATCGCGAAGGCCAGGGGCACGGTGGCGGAACCCGAGACCGAACAGGCTGGGCTGCCGCCGGCGGCCAAGGCAGCGATGAACGCCAAGCGGTCGCCGAAGAAGCGTTAGGCCAACGCGCTAGGCGACTTCCCCGGATTCGTCTACGTCCTCCCGCTCCGCCCCGCCCTCCAGCATTGCAATGCCCGCGGTCCCGCCACCGATCGTGGTCACCGCAGCGTCCTCCAGGCTGTCCAGCGCCATGCTCCCGGCCGGGTGGCCGGGAGGGAACGGTCCAGGGAGGCCAACGCCGAAGACCGGGCCGGCCTGCGGCCTCTTGGCGGCCAGGGACTCAGGCCGGGGCCGGAGCCGCCGCAGCACCCACGGAAACAGGTATTGCCTGGCCCAGATCAGGTCTTCCGCCCTGGCCTGCGTCCAGCCATGGGATGGAACCGGCCGCGGCTGCAGGGCCTTGAGCGAATGCGGTACTCCCAGCGCGTCCAGGGTGGCAATGGCAACGGCCTGGTGGCCCAGCGGCGAAAGGTGAAGCCGGTCCCTGTCCCACATCCGGGCGTCGTGGAGCGCCGGCAGGCACCACAGGTCCACTATCACGGCGTGGTGGCGCAGCCCGATCGTGTGGAGGTGTTCGTTGTAGATGGCAAACCTGCCCCGAGTCTGGCTAAAGACCGGCGTGCTTCCCCAGTCCGGTCCGGCGAAAAGCAGGACCGTGGCGCCGGTTTCGGCCAGCAGACCCACCGCCTGGTCGATTTTCTCGGCCAGTTTGTCGGGATCGCCCCGGTGGAAAACAACATCGTTTCCACCGCCGGACATTCCTACCAGGTCCGGCTTAAGGGCCAGGGCCGGCTCCAGCTGCCGGTCCAGGATCTCCTGGAGCACCAGCCCGCGCACGGCAAGGTTGGCATAGGCGAAGTCACGCTGGCCAACGCTGAGTTCCTCGGCCGCCCGGTCAGCCCAGCCCCGGAGCCCGCCGATGCTGAGGGGCTCAGGGTCACCCACCCCTTCGGTGTAGGAGTCGCCGAGGGCTACAAAGCGGTGCCAGGGGTGCCGCGCTGCCGGCAGCCGTCCTGGCCACATCTCCTGCTGGTGGATGGTCATGACCGCCGTCCTCTCGCCCTTGGGGATGGATCCGTTTGCGGTGCCGCCACTGCCTCAAGCGGCTGGTCCAGCTCCGCCGGCGCCACCAGGCGGAAGTCCTCGACGTCTTCGAAGGCCTCCCTCCGTGGCGCGGAAGGATTCCTGCCGGAGACCGGCGCAACGATGGTCAGTGCTGCATCACGGAGGTCCAGCTCGTGGTGCGACGCCTCCCTCTGCAGGAACCGCAGGGCACCCTCGCGCGAGAGGCCGTATTCGTCCATGAGGCTGCGCACCGCCAGGTCCACCAGGACCAGGGAGCTCTGGGCGACGGCGAGGCCTGCCGTCACTTCCGCGCGCTCCGCGACCCGAACTACCACCCGCAGCGCGCGGGCAACCTGCTGAACGTAGCTCCGGATTCGGAGCAGGTCATCACTGGTGAAGGCATGGGGTGAGGACGCGTAAAGGTTGATGGCAGCGCTCGTCCCGCCCTCGGCCACAATGGGGACTGACAGGAGCGACTGGACACCATGGCTTGCGGCCGCGCTCGCGTACCCGGGCCAGCGCCGGTCCCGGCTGACGTCGGACAGCAGCACGAACTCGCCGGTCCGCAAGGCCTCGATGACTGGTCCGTCAGCGAAGGAACACTGTTCCCGGTCCGCTTCGCGTGCTTGCTCCGCACTGGCAGCAATGGTGTGCCCTTTTCCCAGGCGGAAGAGGGTGGCTGCCCAGACGATACCGCGGCCTTCGCCCTTGATGTCCGCCATGAAGTCATGGGTAACTTCCCAGAGGTAGGTCTCGACGTCCTTACTGTCGAAAACCGGCTCCGGGGGCATTGGAAGCGGTCCCCAGCCAACCTGCCCTGTAGGTTCAGCGGCCATGTTCCCACGCCTTTGTTGAGCGCGTCGGCCTACTGCAAAACCTCGATTTTTAAAGAATACGTCGCCCACCGTGCGGGCGGGAGGGGCAGCGCGTTTGGCTGCCTAGTCTGCGGCTGCGGTATGTCCTGAGTACGCCTGCGAATGGGCGCTTAGGACGACGTCGTACGCCTCCACCCGGCGGTCCGTCACCGTGGTGGGGGACTCCAGATGGACGGCTCCGGAGGGCAGGATGCCAGCGGCGCCATACCTTTCCATGACCTGCCATTGGGCCACGACGTCCTCCCCCGCGTGGTCCACGGGAAGGCTGGTCCAGAAGGCAAAGCCGCCTGCGGCGTTCAGGGCTTCCCGCCGGTAGAGCACGCATCCCCCGAGCCAGGCCACGCGGTAGGGCACCCACTCCCCCGGTTCCAGGGAAAGGTCAGCGCTGAGATGGCTGAGGTTGGCGGCATTGTGAAGCGGCCAGCGATCAAAGCCGGGGGCCCCGGGCCGGATGCGCTCAGCCGTCACGGGGCCATCCCAGGCTTCAAAACCGGCCATTTGCTCCGGCCGCCTGTCATCGAGGTAGGACAGACCCTGGGGAGCCATTCCCACAAAACCGCAGTCCAGCTCGTCCAGTGCCCGGCTGAGCCGCTCCAGGGCACCCGGCTCCAGCCAGATGTCATCATCAAGGAAGAGGCACTTCTCCGCCGTCGACTGATCAAGCAGGTACTGGCGGTGCTCCGCCAATCCCCGCCGTGGCAGGTGGCGGAGCAGCGTGACCGGGCGGCCTTGGGCTTCGAGGACCCGCACCATCGCCGCGGCTGCAGGATGTTCCCATCCAGGAGTATCAGTGGACTGGTCGCTTACCACCACGCGGAATGCAGGGTCAGCCTGCCCTGCCAGGCCTGCCAGGATCACGGCCAGTTCTGCCGGGCGGTTGCAGGTGGGAACGAGCACGTCAACTGCCACACTGTCCGGCACCTCAACACGCCGTGCCCACTGTTCTGATGATCTCCTGCTCACAGCCTTTCCTCCTGGCGCCTGCCTCGGCATGGGTAGTGAATGAGGTCGCTGTACTCTGTACCCACATCACTGGAATGTATGCCGGGCACAGCGAAGGCCTCCGCCCCGCTGCCATCCCGGGGCAGGGGCGGAGGCCTTCAGCGGGTGGGTGCACCGCCCTCGGACGGGGCACCCAAGCCGATTACCCGGCGTCGAAGCTCTCGCCGCCGTCGTCGTTGGGTGATTTCTCCTTCGGCAGGTCGTTGCCGCTGCCGTCCGGGATCCCGGCGGCTTCCTGCCCGGGCTCCGAGGACACCGGGGCTGAACCCTGGGAGTCGTCGTTGCCTTCATCCAGTTCAGCCTCCCCGGAGGGAAGGTCCACGTCGCGCGGCACGGGGTCCTCACTGGTACCGGACTGCGGCTTGTTCGTGCCTACACTGCCCGTCTCGCCCGTACTGCCGGTGTCCGAGCCACCCGCGGAGGCCTGTGCCCCGCCCAGTTCCTGCTCAGCGGTGGGAGTGCCGTATCCGCCCGGATCCGTTTCCGGCTGGGCGTGCTGGTTTTCCTGCGTCATGGTTCCTCCTGGTGTGCGTTGGATGAAACTGAACTGCGGGGGTGGCTGCTCAGAGCCCCTTACCGCCAGTGACCGGCAGTACGGCCCCCGAAATGTAGGACCCGTCTTCCGAGGCCAGCAGGACGTAGGCCGCGGCAAGCTCGGCCGGCTGGCCCGCCCGTTCCAGCGGCGTGTCCTGGCCGAACTTGGGGAGCTTTTCAGGCCATTCGGTGGCCGGAATCAGCGGTGTCCAGATTGGTCCGGGGGCCACGGCGTTAACGCGGATCCCCTTGGGGCCAAGCTCCTGCGCCAGTGCTTTGGTGAACGCCACTTGGGCCGCCTTGGTCATCGCGTAGTCGATGAGCCCCGGCGAAGGGTTGAAAGCCTGGATGGAAGCCGTGGTGATGATCGAGGCACCGGCCTTCAGGTGGGGCACGGCCGCCCGCGCCGTCCACAGCAGCGAGTACAGGTTGGTCTTGAAGACCCGGTCGAATTCCTCCGTGGGCAGTGACTCGAGGCTCTCGCGGTTCTTCTGGTATGCCGCGTTCAGCACCACCACATCGAGGCGGCCGAACCCGGCCGCCGTTTCGTTGGCGATCCGGGTGCTGAACTCCTCTTCACGGCCGTCGCCGGCAAAGAGGAGGACCCGCTGGCCCGCCTTACGGATCCAGTCCGCGGTGTCCTGGGCGTCCTCCTCCTCTTCGGGAAGGTAGGAGATGGCAACGTCGGCACCCTCACGGGCGAAGGCGATGGCAGCAGCCTTGCCGATGCCCGAATCCCCACCCGTAATGAGTGCCGCCTTGCCCTGCAGCTTGCCGTGCCCCTCATAGCTGAGTTCCCCGTGGTCCGGTTTCGGCTCCATGGGTGCCGTCAGGCCGGGCTGCTTCTGCTCCTGCTCCGGGAACGGGCCTGCGTGGTAGCCGCCCCGGGGATCCTTTGGCTGGTCTGTCTGCTTGTCCGTGTCGCTCATAGTCCGCCTACTCACTCTGTCGGTTTCCGAGGGCTCCGCCGTGCACCGGCCCTTCGAAGCTATCCCGGCCGGCGGAGCAAAGTCCACCGTTCCGTGCGAATAATCAGTAAACTTATCAAATGTGGGCGGCGGCGCAACGTTGTCTCGGTTTCTGGGTACCTGGGGAGCAGAAAGGTAGCCCAGGCCAGGATGACGTGGGAAGGAGAGGCAATGTCGGATGTGGAGGATTACACCGGCAGGACGGGCAGGAATGAGACCCGCGAGGAACAGCTGGACCGTAACTGGGCTGAACTGCTCCAGGAGATGCGGGTCTTGCAGATGGGCGTGCAGATCCTGGCTGGCTTCCTGCTGACACTGCCCTTCCAGGAGCGGTTTGAAGACCTTGATGACTTCCAGATTGTCCTCTACCTGACGAACGTGGTGATCGCTGCACTGACCACGGCGCTCATCCTTTTGCCGGTGAGTGTCCACCGGCGGCTTTTCCGGAAGCGGCTCAAGGAAACCCTGGTTGCCAGTGGGGACACCATCGCCAAGATCACCCTTGCCGGAATCGCGCTGCTGAGCGCCGGCACTGCCGCCCTGGTCTTTGACGTGACTGCCGGACGCTCAGCCGGCCTCACTGCCGGCGGAGCGCTGCTGGCCGTGATGGTGGTCCTGCTGGTTTACGTCCCCATCCACCTGAACAAGCGGGCTGAAGCGGCCAGGTAACTACTACCCGCTGCAGGGCAGCCCGGCGCCACCCTGGACCTGCCACGGAAAGCCATGACCCGCGTTCCCGCCCAGCTACCACATGTGTCCCGTTACCAGCCACGCGGCCGGACAACCAGCCGCTGACAACGACAGGAGAACCCTATGGAAGCACTTTTGCGAACTGCCTTGGTGGCCCTGCTGCTGCTTGCAGCACCGGCACTTTCCCTCGGTGCCGCCTCCGCCTCGATGGCCGCTGACAGTGCGGAAACCACCGTTGCATTGTCCGCCGCATCTCCCACGCCCTCTCCCGGGGATACCGCTTCCACCGGCCCGGCCAATCCAGGAACGGGCGAGTCCGCCCAGAATGAGTCAACCCGCACCGACAACACTCCCTGGGTGATCGGAGGAGTCGTCCTGCTGACGCTGATCGCGATCTTTATCTGGAACCGCCTCCGGGGCAACAAGACCATCGTCTAGGTTCGCGTGCCGGCGCCGGCATTACACCCGGCTACGCGCCTTCAAGTATCTGGCTTGTTGCCCGGGCCAGGTATTTGGCGGCGTTGGCCACTGCATCTTCGGGGCCTGACGCGACGTCCAGCAGCTGAGCGGCAGCCACCACTCCGTGCCCGGCGAGGTCTTCTGGAGTCACCAGGATCCTGCCGGCTACTACGATGACCGGGATGCCCCGTTCCCGGGCCGCGTCCGCGAGCGCGATCGGGGCTTTGCCGGTCAGCGACTGGACGTCCATGGAGCCTTCACCGGTGATCACCAGGTCAGCTCTGGACAGTTGGTCCGCCAGGCCGGTCAGTCCCGCTACAAGTGCGAAGCCGCCTTCCAGCGCGGCGTCGGTAAAGGCAAGGAACGACGCCGGGAAGCCGCCGGCAGCGCCCGCCCCCTCGATGTTGACGTCCAGGCCCGTGGCCTCCCGGAGCAGGGACGCCCAGTTGCGAAGTCCGGCGTCGAGCAGTTCCACGGACTCTTCGTCTGCGCCCTTTTGCGGGGAGAAAACGTGCGCGGCGCCCAGCGTTCCGTAAAGGGGATTGCGTACATCAACGGCGATCCGGAACCTGGTGGCGGCTAGCCGGGGGTCCAGCTCGGAGGAGTCCAGCGCCACGACGTCCGCGAGTGAGCCGCCGCCCAGCGGGACCACGTTTCCGGCTCTGTCGACCGGCTTCAGGCCCAGGGCGCGCAGGGCACCGCTGCCGCCGTCGGTCATTGCCGATCCGCCGAGCCCCAGCACAATTTCGGTGGCGCCTGCGTCCAACGCCGCCGCGATCAGCTGTCCGCAGCCATAGCTATGGGCCCGAAGCGCGTTCGCCGGGGTGGGCTCCATGCCGGCCAGGCCGGAAGCCTGGGCCGTTTCAATGACTGCGGTAACCTTGCCGGCTCGGTCCTTCCGGATGGCCCAGGCAGCGCCGACGGGGGCGAGGATGGGACCCACCACCGCATTGATCCGTTCCTCGTACCCGGCAGCAACGGCGGCTTCGAGGGTGCCCTCACCGCCGTCGGCGATGGGGAACTGCGTGGCGACGGCGTCGGGGTAGACCCGCAGTGCGCCCTCGGCGATGGCGGCAGCAGCTTCGGCAGCCGTGAGGGAACCCTTGAACTTGTCCGGAGCAATAAGAATGCGCATGGCTCCATCATGCCAGCCCCCATGTGGAAAGCGCTTGCCCATGGCGTAATGCGGCACAAGCACTCCCTCAGAGGCTCAACTGGGCGCCCCTACCCCTCGCGCCATTCGTGGCTGGTGATGTGCGAGCCGCCCTGGGGACCCATCTGCAGCATCCCGCCGTCCACTGCCCAGGAAGCGCCGGTGACGTAGCTCGAGGCCGGCGAAGCGAGGAAGGCGATGACGGCGGCTACTTCCCGCGCGTCCCCTGGCCTGCCAAGCGGGACCCCCGGCCTGTCCTTCGCCGTCGGATCTTCATCCTCCTGGCCCGTCATGGGCGTGGCTATCTCGCCGGGGGCAACACTGTTGGCGGTAATGCCGTGCCCAGCGAGCTCCAGGGCCAGCGTCTTCATCAGGCCGCCCAGGCCGTGCTTGGACGCGTCATAGGCGGCCGACCCCACCCTCGGCTGGAACTCGTGCACACTGGTGACGGCAATCAGCCGCCCGCCCCTGCCGGCCTGCACCATACGCCGGGCGGCCGCCTGAAGGCAGACGAACGCGCCGTTGAGGTTGGTGTCCAGCGTTTGCATCCAGGTGTCGACGTCAAGGTCCAGGAACTTGGTGCCATCTCCAGTCCCGGCGTTGTTGACGAATACGTCCACTCCGCCGAGCTCCTCGGCCAGTTCATCAATGACGCCGCCGGCTGCCCGGAACTCTGTGGTGTCCAGCTGCCGAACCACGGCCTTGCGTCCCAGGCTCCGGATTTCTTCGGCAGTGGCTTCGGCGCCCGCCTTGTCCGAATGCCAGGTCACGCCGACGTCCATACCCGCTTTGGCCAGTGCCACGGCTGTGGCCTTGCCGATTCCGGAATCTGATGCGGTAACAATGGCGGTGGCGGGGCTGAAACCCGTCGTGTCCTGCATGGTGGCTCCTTTTGAGTAGTCAGGCGGGGCGGCGGAGTTCCGGCGGCGAGGGGTAGCCGGCGTCGTCCGCGTCGGCGGTGGCATCCTGTACAGCCATGAGCGGGACGGCAAAGGTAACAACAGGCCTTGCCTGGGCGTCGTCAGCCGACCTTACTGTCAGGCTCCTGGTTCCCGGCGGCACCGAGGGGGTAAAGACCTGCAGGTTCCGGGAGCCCAAATTCGCGGAGTTGCGCAGCGAATACTCGGTTCCAAAGTGGTCTTGGAGGACGATGTTGGGCTCCGGCTCGCTGTCTGAGGCGAGCTGGATGTTGACAACCAGCCCTGTGGCCCAGATTTCGACGGAGAGGACGGTGAATGCGGTGCTGTCCGTGACGTGCCGGCCGTAGGTTGGTGGCAGCAGCATCCCGCGTAGGGAACCGGAAGGGATAAGTTCGCGCATGGTTGTTCCTGTTGGTTTACGCCTGCCGACGACGGGACAGCGCCGGAGGTGGTCCGGTGCTGCTCTTTCGGGGTACGGCCTGACGGATGCGGCTTAGGCGTCTTCCCGGCCGGGGTTTTCCAGCCGGAAGAGGTTCGATTGCTGGCCGTCGCTGCGCTGTTCCTGGTAAATGAAGGTCAGCTGGCGGGAGTCGAAGGTTTCGAACCATTCTTCCCAGCTGATGTGGCGGAGCTTGTCATTTTCGCCGCCAAAGTCGATCCGCAGCACTCCAAGGTGGTCGCCGTGCTCGGCGCCCTCCACTGTGGCCGGAACGCCCTCGCGCTCCTCCGCCCACTGCCTGATGACTTCATGGTGCGTGGTGACCAGGCTCCGGCCCTCGCGCTCCGGTTCGTCGTCCGTTGAGGTGACCTCCTGTGAATACTTCAGGGATTTGGATGATTCAGGACCCGTGCGGACCTTGCCGTCATCCGGGCCTGCGCCCAGGTCGTCTTCGTCCCGTTCCGCTTCAGCCTCACGGCCCTTCTTGCCTTTGTCCTGTGCCATGGTGGCCACCCTTCCCCCTGGAGATAACTAGTAAGTCTACTTACTATGTAGCCTCCGATTCCGCCTCCGTGTCAAGGGGGCAGGGCCAAGGGGGCCGCGTGGATGCAGATTGTACCTCCGCCCGGGCAGCTGCGGCTAGAACCGGGGGCGCAGCACCGCGTAATAGCCGGGGATCAGGCTCTGTTCGGCCACGTCCGTCATGGGGTTCGTTTCGATGGCAACGGCACCGTCCTCGAGGAGCTCCCAAGTGTCTTCGGGGAGGACGCGGACCCGTTCAGCAGGGCCGAAGTGGCCAGGCATGGGCAGTTCGCGGATGGCCCTTTCAAGGGGCGCCGGGATGCCCCTGGTGGTTGCGCCCAAGTGTGAAACGTAGTCCACAGGGTTTCCCTGGAAGTTGGTCTCTGCAAGGAACACCACGCCGTCCCTGCCGGCCAGGAGCCGAAGGTTTTCCACCAGTGCTATCCGGTCATCAGGGCTCAGCACGTGGAGCACCCCGCGGATGAAGACGTTGGCTCCGCGTTCGTCCCCCAACCCGCTTGCGGCACCGGGCGCTGTCATGTCCCGCACCTCGTAACGGACGCGTTCGGCGATGTTGCCGTCCACCGCGGATTCCGTGCGGGCACGGGCAACAGCGTGGGCGGATACGTCCACCCCTATCACCACAGGGAAGACGCCGGCCAGGGCACGCGTGAAGCTACCGTGTCCGCACCCCACGTCAACCACGGGAAGTTTCGGGTCCAGGTGGCGCACCAGCACATCCCTGTAGCCCAGGAACTCGTCGTCCCTGCCGGAGTCCCAGAGGACCTCGCCCCCTGCACCGGTCACCTTGATGCCTGCCCAGTACCTGTCCCACGCCACGGGCCGGTCCTTGTGAACGGAACGGGACAGCCGGACGAGCTTGGGGATCATCAGGTACTTCTGCCAGGCAGAGCGCACTGATTTCGCTGGGGAGGGCACGCATCAAATATATGCTGTGCCCCATGGGGCAAGCAGCCAAGCGGTGCCGTTTGCGGTGCGGCGCCCCTCCCCGCTCCGGTTGTTTCGCCACTCTTGCGGGATGTATACCTTCTGCGGGTTCATCCAGCCGTCGTCGCCCTACAATGTACTCAACTGGGATCAAAGGGGGGCGTTGTGGCGGCTGACATGCCGTGGGAATCGACTGTGCCTCGCACCGCTGTTGTGGCGGACCCCGACGACGGCAGGCTGGCGGTCAACGCACAGGCACTGCGCGATGCCGGCTACGAGGTTCGCACCGCAGGGGATGCAAGCGGTCTTGCCGCCATGCTCCACGCAGGCGAGCCGTCGGTCATCGTGGTTGATACGGTGCTGTCTGCGGTGGAAGCAGAAGCTCCCGTCCTTGTGATGGTGGACCTGGACAGCCCCGCCGAGCTCGCAGCCATGCAGCCTCCCGGCATCCACGACTGCATAGCTAAACCTGTGCCGCCCAAAGAACTGGTGCATCGTGCCACTGCACTCATCACGCAGGTGTCCCGGCGGGCAGCGGCGCGGCAGGAAGCCGAAGGTCTCCGGGAGCAGCTCAGGCTCGTATCCGCTGCCGTCCGTGGCACTAACGATCCGCAGCAGATTGCCTGCCTCGTGGTGGAGGGATTCGGCAGGACGTTCAAGGCTGACCACGTCCGGCTCTCTACTTTTGAGGACGAGCGGGTCTCCCCGATTGACGCCACGTGGACAAGGCCTGGACTGGAGAAGCTTCCAGCAGCAGCGCTTCCGGATCAGGACTCTGCCAGACACACTGCGGACATGCTCTGGGAGGCTGCTGAAACGCTTTCCTTTGACGGGTCCGAAGAGGATACAAAGCCGGGTGAAGAATCCAGCACCCCGCGCCTTGCACCGGCTGCGTCGTTACTGGCCGTGCCGATGGGTGAAGGAAGCTCCTCGCTGGGCATTATCTGGATCGCAATGCTGGACCAGCCCCGGCAATGGTCCCGCGCCGAGCTGGGGCTGATCCAGCACGTGGCGGGCAATGCCGCCCATGGGCTGATCCAAAGCCACCTCATCAGCAGCCAGCAGCAGGTTGTCAAGCAGCTTCAACAGCTCGACAAGGCGAAAACAGACTTTCTGGCCACTGTCAACCACGAGCTGAGGACGCCGTTGACGTCCATCATGGCGTACCTGGACATGATCCAGGAGAGCACTGAGCAGCCGGTCTCCCCCGAGGTCCACCAGATGCTGGACATCGTGGTGCGTAACACGGAGCGGCTCCGGACGCTGATCGAGGACATGCTGAGCGTCTCCCGCAACGGCCTCGATAACAACCTGATGCACCTCACCCCGGTGCGCCTGGGGCAGACGCTGGACCTTGTCGCCGGCGCGCTGCGTCCTTTGGCCCAGCTGCAAAACGTAACCATCGCCGTCGACCCGCTCCCTGAAGATCCCGAAATCCTGGCCGATGAGGTACAGCTGCAGCAGGTGTTCACCAACCTGGTGTCCAACGCCATCAAGTTCACCCCCAGCGGTGGCCGGATCGAGGTGGGCAGCGAATCCCACGCGGCGGCGGACGGAACGCGGTGGGCCACCGTCAGCGTCGCGGATAACGGCATCGGCATCTCCAGCGAGGAAATCGACCACGTCTTCACCCGGTTCTACCGCGCCTCCAACGCCATGTCCGGCGCGATTCCCGGAACGGGCCTGGGCCTGGCCATCACCAAGGACATCGTGGCACGCCATGGTGGCCACATCGATGTGGCTTCCACCCTGGGCGCGGGTACAACTGTCACCGTCAGCCTTCCGCTGGATACCGACCGCAGCCAGGCCAACTGAGCAGGGAAGGAGGACTGATGTTTGCTGACAATGACCCCCGGCTCTCACAGCTGCTGGAAGGCATTGTCCGGCTGGCATCGGGAGACCTCGGCTCCCGGATCGAGGTATCCGAAGCCCGCGATGAGCTCGACGCCATCATCATGGGCACGAACCTGCTGGCCGAGGACCTTCAGATCATTTACGAGGAACTTGAACAGCGGGTGCAGGTGCGCACGCAACTGCTGCACGAGGCCCACCTGGAAATGCAGAAGATGGCCATGCAGGACCCGCTGACCGGCCTGGCAAACCGCTCAGCGCTCATCGAGGCTTTGCGCGCCGCGATTGACGACGACGATGCCAACGAAGGGCCCGTCATCCTGCTGATGGACCTCGATGCCTTCAAATCCATCAACGATAGCCTGGGCCATACGGCCGGTGACCAGGTCCTGATCACGGTGGGGGAACGGATCCGCGGCGCGGTGCGCGCTGCCGACGTCGTGGCGCGCCTCGGTGGGGACGAGTTCGCGATCGTTATGCCGGCGGTCTCCGCAGACCAGGCAGCCATACTGGGTCACCGCATCCTTGCGGCGTTGACTGAACCGATTGAACTGCCGGGGCGAAGTATCCGCTGCGGTGCAAGTGTCGGGCTGAGTGTTGGCGGAGCCGGGCAGACCCCCGAGGACATGCTGATGGAGGCCGACGTCGCCATGTACGCCTCCAAGGCGGAGGGCCAGAACAAGCTTCACCGGTTCGAACCCGGCCTCCTGCTGGTCCGCAGGCTCCGCAGCCAGCTCGTGGAGGACCTTCGGGCGGCCATTAAGAGCGACGGCCTGACGCTGCATTACCAGCCGGTGGTGGAACTCAGCTCCGGCCGGATCGAAGGCGTGGAGGCCCTGGTCCGCTGGAACCACCCGACCCGCGGGCTCATCATGCCGGATGAGTTCATTCCACTGGCCGAGGATGCGGGGCTGATCTCCGTCCTGGGGCTGTGGGTGCTTCGCACGGCAGTGCACCAGTTGCGGCAATGGATTGACGAGTCCCTTGTGGACAGCCGTTTCTCCGTTCGGATCAATATCTCCGCCACCGACCTGCAAAGCCTTCAGTTCATTGAGGATGTACGGAATGTCCTGAAGGAAACCCTTGTCCGGCCGGAACAGGTGGTCCTGGAACTGACGGAAGTGGCGATCGTCAAGGGCAACGATCTGGACCGCTACTCGCTGGGCGGGCTGCGCGGCCTTGGCGTGGGGATCGAGATCGACGACTTCGGCACCGGCTACTCATCCATCAGCTACCTGCGCCGGCTGCCGGTGGACCGGGTGAAGGTGGACCGTTCCCTCATCACCGGCCTCGGCACCGATCCCACCCAACCGGCCCTGGTGGCCGCCGTCCTGCAACTCGTCCGCGCATGCGGCCTGGAGGCGGTCTGGGAAGGCGTCGAGACGGCGGAGCAGGCAGAGATATTACGAAGTTTGGGCTGCCTCAGTGCGCAAGGCTACTACTTCAGCCGCCCTGTCCCGCCTGCGCAGGTTCCGGAACTCCTGGCAGGGCAGCCGGAAAGCGCTAACCAGTAACAGAAAAAGTACTGCACTTTTGTCCGCCCCGATATACGATCATCGTGCTGGATCTGATTTTCGTCGCCGTGGATGTCACGGCTCGTCAGCAGCACGGGACTTCAGAAGCGGTTGGAAATTGAACAACAAAGGGCCAATGGGTCATTACTTCGTCAACTGGGGGCGTAGCTAATGTCGGTTCGTGTGCAAGCGTGGGGAATCATCGCCGCTGTTTTGGCGGACTCTGATCCATCCGGGGCCGCTGTAAGGCAGCGCCTTAGCAACAGCCTCGACGAGAATCCTGGCGTGCCCGAACGGGCTTTGCTGGAGTATCTCCTCGAAACGCGGCGCAGCGACGCCAACACGGTTGAGACGCTGGACAGCGCCAGGAAAATGCGCCTGGAATCCATCGCCATCCCGCCGAAACTCGCTGAACAGATTGATGCGATTCGAAGCATGTCACGCATCAGCGCTTTGCTTGACAGCCAGATGCTCATGACGGCTTTCCAACCCATTTACGGGCTTGCGGAAGAATCGGTTGTGGGAGTGGAGGCACTGTCCCGCTTTGTCAGCGACGACGGCGCTGCCGCGGAACTCTGGTTTGCGGAGGCGGCGGCGGTGGGCCTGGGCGCGAACCTCGAGTTTTCGGCCCTCGGATCTGCTGCTGCTGCAGCCAGGGATCTTCCCAAAGACCTGTACGTTTCGCTTAACATTTCGCCCACCTCATGCCTGGACCCGCGCCTGCCGGAGCTGTTCGAGCACATTGACCTTCCCATCAGCCGGGTGGTGCTGGAACTGACAGAGACCATCAGCGATGAGGAGTACCCGCAGTTCATTGCCGCCGTTAGCCCGCTGCGCGACAAGGGCCTGCGTATCGCCGTTGACGACACGCACCCCGAGGCCGGCGCGCTGAGCCGGATGGTGCACCTGCGGCCGGATTTCCTGAAGGTCGGCCGGAATGTCATTGGCGACGTGGACAAGGACGGCATTCAGAGGGCCATGGTCGCCTGCCTCGTGGACTTCGCCGGGCAGATCGGCACCACCCTGGTGGCGGAGGGCATCGAGACGGTCGGTGAACTCGAGGTCCTCACGGAACTTGGCATCAGTGCCGGCCAGGGCTACCTGCTGGGCAGGCCGTCCGTCCGGCCCCAGGACTGGGCAAGCTGGAACACCCGCCTGGATATGGACGGGCTCAAGCGGCAACTCGTCGGCCCCGAAAAGTCCGGCGGCAGCACTCCACCCAAAGACTCCCTCTGACGATCGGCTGCCGCTGGGACCGGCAGGGCCCGCGGATGGCTAAAACCTAGGCGCCGGCCCGGCGCGGTCTATCCGTGTCCGCCGGGCCGTTCATGGCGGAGGGTTTATTCTTCGTGCCCCTGGTCAGCGCTCATCTGGTCCTCCGCCGGAGGAGTCTCACCTGGCGGCACTCCCCCGCCGGGCTCCAGCCCCGTTACGTTCCCAGCCGCCGGGTCCGGATTCGCCGAGCCGGCAGAGTCCCGCCCGCCCTGGTGGGCCGCACCTGTCCCGTTAGGGCCCGGCGGATTCTTGCCAGGCTGATCAGGGTTGGCGGGATCGTTTTCCGGATGGTAGCTGCTCACAATACTCGTCCTTCCTGTACCGGGCCGTGGTCTGATACCCCAGCTCTGGACTAATTGTAAGCATGCTGATAATTCTGGAAGGGTAATTCCGGAAGTCCACTGGGGCGCCCGGCACGCAATGTCAGAAGGAGCAGTCACATGGGTATCGGCGACAGCATCGGCAAGGCAGCAGAGAACGCCATGGAGGACCTGGCGGGGACAAGCAAGCCCACTGAGAAACTGCATGTTCCCGACCCCTCGGATCCCAACGACGACGTGGAAGTCCACTCCTCCCTCAGCGAGGGATCCAATGCCATGGAGGCTGAGAAGCAAAAGGCTCCCGGCCTCAAGGCCGGCGCGGCCCCCGGTCCGGTCTCCGAAGCCCCACTTGGCGGGGACGTCGATGAACGGGAATCCGCACAGCCAGAAACGGGCTCGGACGCTCCCGGCACCACCGGGACCGGGGCAGCCGGGTTGGCCGGCAATGCGTCCGCATCCACGGGCGGTGCGGCCGGGGTTCCGCGCGACGTTCCAGGTTCCGCAGGCTTGCCGGAAGGCAACCCGGATGAGCTGCGCGCAGATCCGTCCGAAGGCGGCCAGGACCCTTCCACCAGCACAGGCAGGGGTTAGGCCTCCGGCGGCCCCGGCCACTCGCCGCGTTCCTGCAGCACGTCCCGGAGGAGGTCTGCGCGGTCGCTCACAATGCCGTCCACGCCGAGCTGGAGCAGGCGGCGCATTTCCGCGGGCTCATTGACTGTCCAGACATGGACCACCAGGCCCAGGGTGTGCGCGCGGCGGATAAAACCGGGCGTCACCACTTCGATTATCCCGCGCCGCACGGGAACCTGGAGTGCCTGGACATTGTGCAGGACCCGGCGCATAAGCCATCGGAAGGCGGGTCCTGGAAGCACCCGGCCGAGCACCGTAAACAAAGCCACCGGAACCACTCCGGCCGATGACGCCACCGGACTGCTCAGCAGCTTCAGCACCGCCCGTCGCCGCCGGTCCGAGAAGCTGGTGACCAGGACGCGGGAGTGGGCCTGGTGGCGTTCGATCGCGGCAGCGAGGCTCCGAACGGAGTTCCAGTCCTTGACGTCAACATTGAGGCGGGCCCCGGGCAGCCCGGTGACCAGATCGTCAAAGGTCGGGATCGGCTCGCGGCCACTGATGCGCGCGCCGGCCACCTCAGCAGCGGTGAGCGCGGCGACCCGCCCGCTCCCGTCCGTTACCCGGTCCAAGGTGTCATCGTGGAAGACGAGCACCACACCGTCCGCGGTGGTGTGCACATCGGTTTCCAGGTAGCGGTAGCCGAGTTCGACGGCGGCGCGGAACGCGGCCATCGAATTTTCCAGCCCCTCCCGGGAAAAGCCCCTGTGGGCCATGGCGACAGGCGGCTGGCGGCCGGTATTGTCCGGGCTGCTGAAGAACGGCAAACTCACCCTGCGAGCGTACCGGAGCCGCCGTGACGCGGAGCCGGGTACGGCCGGTCTAATCCTCTTCTGGAAGGATCTCCACGCCGTCGCTGCAGTGCAGCAGCGTCCGGCCGCGGCCGCCGTCGAGGTTTATCCACACCGCGGTGTGGTCCCCGGTGATGGCGTCCACCAGGCCGCCGCTCTCGAAGCCGGGCGTGAAGACTACGCGGACGCGGTCGCCCTGGCGCAATTGCTTCCAATGCGGCGCGGGCGTTGCCATGCGCAGCGGCACATCAACAGCGTCGTGCTTGACGTTTTTTGCCATCGTTACCCCTTGAGCCGAAGGGGAGCTCTTGGTCCCCTTCGCTCCACGGTAGGGAACAAACGTGAACATAAGGTGAGCGTCAGCTGGAAATTGCCCGCTGGCAGGCGGGATCAGGGAAGTTTGACGCCCAGCGACGCCAGGCGGGCCTCCAGGATCTGGGCCACGCCGTCGTCGTCAAAATGCGGTGCCTGCTGCCCGGCGGCGCGGATTGCCTCCGGGTGGCCGCTGGCCATCGCGTAGCCATGGCCGGCCCAGCGGAGCATCTCGATGTCGTTGGGCATGTCCCCGAAAGCCACAACGTCGGCGGCGTCGATGTCCAGCGCGGCGGCGTATTCCGCCAGCGTCACGGCCTTGTTGACGCCGGGCAGGCACAACTCCAGCATGGAGACGCCGGGCGACGAGTGCGTGGCCGCGGCCAGATGTTCTACGGCGGGCCTCACCTCCGCCAGGAAGTCATCGGCGGTGCCCTCCCGGACAATCGCGAGGAACTTCACGACGGCGTCGTCCGTGGTGAGGGTGTCGGCCAGCGGCGCCGGGGTGAATTCCGAGAGCAGTTCGGAGGAGCCGTTTTCGATGAAGCCGGGCTCGAGGTGGAAGCCTGTCAGAGTCTCCGCGGCGAAGAGGGCGGCCGGGCGGAGCTCCTTGATGATGCGGCGGATCTCCAGCACGGAGTCGATGGCCAGGGTACGGGCGGACACGAGCTGTTCAGCTTCAAGGTCCCAGACCACGGCCCCGTTGGAGCAGATGACGGTTCCGGTGTGCCCGAGCTGGTCCTGCAGGGGGTGGAGCCAGCGCGGCGGCCGGCCGGTGACAAAAACGAGTTCGACGCCGGCATCGCGGCAGGCGTGGAAGGCGCGGACGGTGCGGTCGCTGATCTTTCCATCGTGCCCAAGGATCGTTCCGTCAATGTCACTTGCTACCAACCGCATCCTGCCAGTCTACGTGGCGGCCCCGCGCACCCTTACTGGAACTGGGGGACGTTGGGGCCCAGGCCGAGGAGGCCGCGTCCCGCCTGCTCAAGAATTGGATCGGTGGCCAGCGTTGGATGGTTGAGCAGAACAGCCACATCCCGCTGCATTCTTTGAAGTGGATGGGAGAGCCGGTGTGCGCTGCCGCCGGAGCCAGCCATGATCAGGTTGACTGCCCGGGCGGACGCCTCACCGCTGAGGGCGAAGGACAGCCGGTACTGCGCTGTTTCGTCTTCAGTCATGGTCCGCGGATGGCCTCGGTGGGAGGCAGCCACCAGCCGCGCCGCTTCCGCCCAGTGCAGCCGTGCCGTGGCGACGAGCCCGTAGGCCTGTGCAAACCGCGCCTGGGCGAGAGGAGAGTCCGCCTGACGGTTCTCCACCGTGTTCTTGACCTTTCGCCTCAGCAGCTGTCCCCGGAACAGGTCCAATGCGTACTCTGCTGCGCCCAATGCCACGGAAGGTGCAACGAGATTCAAGAGCGTGGCCAGGGGCGTGTGGATGATTGGATCCGGATGGATAAGGCTGCCGGGATTGCCCGCAGCCGCCAGCGAAGTCCATTCGAGCGCCCTGTACGCGGGGACAAACAGTCCTTCTGCGTGGATGTCGTTGCTTCCGGTTCCCCGCAGGCCGGCCGTGTGCCAGGTATCCACAACTTCGACGTCCTGGATTGGAACCAGGCACTGCAGCCGGACGTTGTTGTGCTCCACTGCCAGGAGCGCCCACTGCGAGTGCAGCACCCCTGAGGCGAAGCTCCAGCGGCCGCTGATGCGGAAGCCGCCGGGCACCTCCTGGGCGGTTCCGACGGGGGCGCCGGTGGCAGCTGCCAGGGGATCCGGGCCTGCGGCGAAGATTTCATCCTGAACCGCCTGGGGCCACCGCGCGAGCATCCAGACGTGCTCGATGAGGTGCCCGACATTCCAGGCCGTGGAAGGGCAGCCCGTTGCGAGCCGGCGGACTACCTGAATGTAGGTTTCCAGGCCCATGCCGTACCCACCGACAGACGTGGGCGCAAGAATGCTAAAGACACCGACCTCCTTCAGCTCCGCCATGGTGCTGTCCGGAATACGCCGAAGGCGCTCCGTCTCCTCCGCCCGCTCCCGCAGCCGGGGAATGAGGGCATCAATGCGGGCAAGCATCTGGTTGTGCGTGGGGATCTGCGCCAGCACCTGCGGCGGGTCCGGCTCCTTAAACGTGGCGGACGGAGTTTCAGGGAAGGAAGCAACGTCTGCAGTGACGTCGTCAAGGAAGATTGTCATGGCAGTCCTGTCCTGCTTCAGGCCGGGAGATTCAGCGTGTGGGCGGTGTGGTCGCGCTTGGCCGCCAGGTAACGGTGGTTGGCAGCAGAGAGGTGCACGCCGGTGGGGATCTGCTCGGTGACGTCAATGCCGTGGGCGGCGAGCTGGGCCCCCTTGTCCGGGTTGTTGCTCAGCAGGCGAATGGAATTGGCACCCAGGGTGCCGAGCATCTGGGCGGCAGCAGTGTAGTCGCGTTCGTCCTCACCGTGCCCCAGGGCAAGGTTGGCTTCATAGGTATCCAGGCCCGTGTCCTGGAGTGCGTAAGCATCAAGCTTGGCGTACAGGCCGATACCCCGGCCTTCCTGGCGCAGGTAGAGAAGGAACCCGCCCGTGGCGGCCACCGCTTCAACACCTTCTCGCAACTGCGGGCCGCAGTCACAGCGTTCGCTGCCAAAGACGTCGCCGGTCAGGCATTCGCTGTGGAGCCGGACCAGGGGTGCCGGGCGTTCGGAACCCTGCTGCAGTAGCGCCTGTTCCCATCTGCCCAGCGCGAGCAGCAAGTGTTCTTTGCCATCCGAAAGCCCGTGAAAGGTCAGGACGTCGGCGCGGACGGTGAATCCGTCGGGGAAGCGAAGCGGTACCGTGACCTGGCTCCGCACTGCGGCGGCGCCAACAAGGGCGGTGGCAGGCTGTTCAAGAATGACGGTCATGTCGCGTCCTCGGAAGGTTGGTTGAAGTTTCAACTAACCTTAGCCCCAGTTGCTTGAAGCTTCAACACTTTTGCCAAACTTATGTGGCGGCGCACCTCAAGACTCCTGCTGCGCTCCTTACTTTGCGCCCCTTCCGCCCAGCCGGGCAGTGACCTTGGCTGCCGCGGCGGCACAGGATTCGCCGAGCGCTTTCAGCCGGTCTTGGGACACCCGGAACCGTGGCGCCGGGATCAGGACTGCAGCCACTACCTCGCCGCGATGATCGTAAACAGGTGCTGCCAGGCCCACTTCGTCGATGGAGGTTTCCCCGTAGTTGATGGCCCAGCCGCGCCGGAGATCGTCCTTCAGCCGGACCAGGTAGGCGTCCATGCTCGACTCATCCAAGCCGGGGTAGGTGATGGCACCGCTGCTGAGGAGGGAACGGACACGGCCTTCGGGTTCCTGCGCAAGGAACACCTGCACCGAGGCGCTGAGGGCATCGTTATACCGGGCGCCCAGCGGGGTGGTGTGCTTGATCTGGTGGTGGCTGGCGATCTGCTCGACGCAGATGGATTCATCACCGCTCCAGACCATGAGGGCGCTGGTTTCGCCGGTCTGCTCCGACAGCTCGCGCAGCACCGGGTAGGCGACCCGCCGCTCCTCCAGTTCCGCCAGCAGGGGGCCGGCCACAGCGATCAGTCCGAGTCCAAGCCGGAAGCGGCGGGTCTCGGCGTCACGTTCCACCAGGTGTTCTTGTTCGAAGGTGGCCAGGATCCGCGAGACGGTGCTCTTGTGCAGCCCTACGCGGTTGGCGATCTCGGTGACCCCCAGCAGGGGCTCGTCCGCGGTGAAGGTGCGGAGGACGGCGATCGCGTTGACGATCACGGAGGCGCCCTTGCTGTCGCCGCTGCCTGTGGTCTCGGGTTCTGTTGCGCTCATGGTGGTACCCATCATTCCTTAGCGGGCGCCGAAAGCGGCGCCATGATGATGACGCCGCTTCCGGCTTGTCCCGTGGCAAGGGGGCAACCGCGGTGTTCCCAGGCCACGTCTTCGAGGCGCGGGAGCGGTTGTGCTGGGACTAGGCGCCGATGATGTTGTACTCGGGCCCGAACGGGAACTTGGTGATGTTCTCCGCGCCGTCCTCACCCAGCACCAGGATGTCGTGTTCGCGGTAACCGCCGGCGCCCGGCTGGCCGTCGAGGACCGTCATCATGGGTTCCATGGACACCACCATGCCCGGTTCGAGCACAGTGTCGATGTCCTCGCGGAGCTCCAGCCCGGCTTCGCGGCCGTAGTAGTGGCTCAGGACGCCGAAGGAGTGTCCGTAGCCGAAGGTGCGGTTGGCCAGCAGGCCGTAGCCGACGTAGACCTCGTTGAGCTCAGCGGCGATGTCCTTGCACACCGCACCGGGCTTGATCAGCTCAAGACCGCGTTTGTGGACCTCAACGTTGATGTTCCACAGTTCCAGCGAGCGGGCATCAGGTTCGCCGTAGAACAGCGTCCGCTCGAGGGCCGTGTAGTAGCCGGAGGTCATGGGGAAGCAGTTCAAGGACAGGATGTCGTGTTCCTGGATCTTCCGGGTAGTGGCCCAGTTGTGCGCGCCGTCGGTGTTGATGCCGGACTGGAACCACACCCACGTGTCGCGGATCTCGGAATTCGGGAAGGTACGGGCGATCTCGTGCACCATGGCCTCGGTGCCGATCAGCGCCACCTCGTACTCGGTGATCCCGGCGGTGATGGCGTTGCGGATGGCCTCGCCGCCGAGGTCGCCGATGCGTGCACCGTGCTTGATGACCTCGATTTCTTCGGCGGACTTGATCATGCGCTGGCGCATGGCTGCCTGGGCGACGTCCACGAGGGCTGCGGACGGGAATGCGGCCTGGATCTTGTTGCGGTTGTCCAGCGGCAGCGAGTCGTCCTCGACGCCGAGGCGGCGCGGGTTTATGGCGCGGGTGCGCAGGACTTCCTGGATGGCGAAGATGTAGTTGTCGCGGCGCCAGTCCGTGTAGACGATGTTGTCGCCGTAGCTTCGGCGCCAAGGCATCCCGGCGTCGATATTGGCAGTGACGGTGACGGTGTCATCCTTGGTGACCACCATGCCGTAGGAGCGGCCGAACGTGGTGAACAGGAAGTCGGAGTAGTACTTGATGGAGTGGTAGCTGGTGAGGACAACGGCGTCCAGTTCCTTCTCGGCCATGATCCGGCGAAGACCGGCAATGCGCCGCTCGAATTCGGCATCGGAGAAGGTCAGGGAGACCTTTTGGCCGTTGTTGAGGACCTTCAGTCGCTCCAGTTCGGCGACGGACGTGGCGTTTTCAGATGCTGTGGTGGTCATTGTGGTGATGCCTTTCTTTGGTGCGGTTTGCTTGAGGGGAGAAGCGGTTGAAAGGGGTGGGCTATTCGTGGCGCAGCGGTTCTCTGCAGGTTTCCCTGGACAGTGAAACGGCGATCAGCGAGATGACAGCCGCAGCGACGAGGTACCAGGCGGGGGCCAGATCGCTTGCGGTGGCCGCGATCAGGAGCGTGGCCATGAACGGGGCGGTACCGCCGAACAGGGCGTTGGAGAGGTTGAAGCTGACCGCGAAGCCGCTGTAGCGGACGCGGGTGGGGAACATTTCGGCCAGGAAGCTGG
>JBKJVX010000215.1:0-7385 GCA_046717065.1 Arthrobacter sp.
CGAAACCCGGACAACTACAAATCGCGTATCCTCTTGAGAAGTGCCGCCCGAATGGCAGCATAAGCATTCATCTCAGCAGACCATTCCCCGGGAACCGTGAAGAGCCCCTAACGCGGGTTTTTCTCAATCGCTCTCTCACTTGATGTGTTCTCAAACCCAACGGTCTCTCACCCATCCATTGAGCCAAGGCCCAGTCGGCAGCATCCCAAACCAGCCGTCGTCGTCGGCCCTCACATGGAAGAGCAACACCTGGAACACCGCGCCAGCTGAGAGAGCGTCACCCAAAAGGCCACATCGAGTGAGAGAGCGTCACCCAAAAGGCCACATCGAGTGAGAGAGCGTCCTGGGGAGTGTGAATATTGCCACGATGCTGCTCCCTGGCCCTGCCCGGTCCTGCCATGTTTGGCAACTCCACTAGAATTGAAGAAGATGTACGGACTTCGAAGCGCTTGATTTCGGGTTGCGTAGGAAAACGAAACACGGATACGAGCGGCTGCAGTTGCGCCAGTGGTCGGCTCACAACAGGAGGAATCCACATGGCTGAGCACAACGGTGGCAACCGCGGCGGAAATGACCGCGGCGGGTTCCGCGGTAACAACAATTCCGGCGGTGATCCCCGCGGATTCCGCTCCCGGACCAACCGCGACAACGCAGGTTCCGATTGGTCAGCTGGCGGGGGAGAGCGTAAACCGTTCGGTGACCGTGACAGGAAACCGTTCGGCGATCGCCCGCGCCGTGATGGTGAGGGGGACCGTCGCGGTGCCGGCGAGCGTGAGCCCTTCAGCGGTGGTGAGCGTAAGCCGTTCGGCGACCGGGACCGTAAACCGTTTGGTGACCGTGACAAGAAGCCGTTTGGTGACCGCCCGCGCCGTGATGGTGAGGGGGACCGTCGTAGCTTTGGCGGCGGCGAGCGTACGCCGTTCGGCGACCGCGACCGCAGGCCTTATGGCGACCGTGACAACCGTTCCTTCAGCGACCGTCCGCGCCGCGACGGCGAGGGCGACCGCCGCGGGTTTGCCGGGGGCGAGAACCGGAAGCCCTTCGGCGACCGGAGCGATCGCCCAAGCCGCGGGGGTGACCGTCAGGAGCGGGGTCCCCGCAGCTTCGACCGCGACGCCGGTCCCCGCAGCTACGACCGTGATGCCAACCGCGACGCCGGTCCCCGCAGCTTCGACCGTGATGCCAACCGCGACGCCGGTCCCCGTACCTTTGGCCGGGACCGCCAGGATGAGCGGCCGGCCCGCGTCCCGAATATGCGTGACCTTCGCAGCGCCAACCGCCCGGACCGTGAACGATCGCCCCAGATCGACGAGGATGTCACGGGCAAGGAGCTGGACCGCGCCACTCAGCACCAGATCAAGACGCTTGAGGCTAACAGTGCCGAATGGGTGGCACGCCACCTGGTGATGGCCGGCCGTCTGATTGACGATGAGCCCGAACTGGCCTTCCAGCACGCCCTGGCAGCCAGCCGGCGCGGCGGCCGGCTGGCGGCCGTCCGGGAAGCGGTGGGCCTCACAGCCTATGCCGCCGGCCACTACGGCGAAGCGCTCAGGGAATTCCGGACGTACCGCCGGATCAGCGGCTCCAACGTGCACCTGCCGGTGATGGCAGACTGCGAGCGTGGGCTAGGCCGTCCCGACCGCGCACTCGATGTGGTCCGGTCCGAGGAAGCCCAGGACCTGGACGCTCCAGGCAAAGCTGAACTCGCCATCGTGGCCGCCGGGGCTCGTGCCGACCTCGGCCAGCTCGACGCCGCCGTGGCGGAACTGGAGATCCCGCAGCTGGACATCAACCGCGCGTTTTCCTATAGCCCGCGCCTCTTCCGTGCCTACGCCGACGCACTCGCCGCCGTGGGCCGCACGGCTGAGTCGGAGAAATGGCAAAAGCAGGCCGCCGTGGCGGAAAATGCGCTGGGCATGGGCGTTGACGAAGAACCCGACATCATCGACTTGGGCTGGGACGAGGAAGAGGAAGCCCGCGAAGAGAAAGAACGCCGCCGCCTCCTGGAGCGGGCATCCACCGCTTCGGGTGCTGCCGCTGAAGCTTCGCCCGCAACAGCAACGGACGCAGCCGGTACGTCCACCGCTGCCAGCGAGGAGGCGCCCGCTGGTTCCGGTGAAGCCGTCGAGGCCAGCATCGACGACCAGGAGCCGGATTACTTCGTCTCCGACGACGCCGAGTCCGACGAGGACTCCGTGGAGACCGACGAACTGGACCACAACGAAGTTGACCACAACGGAGAGGACCTCCCGGAAAGCACACCTCCGGAGGACCACCAGGATCGCCGGGAAGACTAAAGCGGATGACTGAACCCACCCTGATTTCCCTGTTCGATGCGCTGCTCGCGGACCTGGACGGCGTGGTCTATGCGGGCCCGCACGCCATTCCAGGCGCGGTGGAATCACTGCAGCAACTGGAAGGCCTCGGAGTGGGCCTGGGCTACGTGACGAACAATGCGTCGCGCACCCCTGCCGACGTCGCAGCCCACCTCCGTGAGCTCGGCGCGCCGGCGGCTGACAAGCAGGTGGTCAGCTCCTCCCAGGCCGCTGCGGAGCTGCTCGCTTCAGAGCTGCCCCCGGGTTCGAGGGTGCTGATCACCGGAAGCCCGGCGCTTGCGCAGGAGATCGAATTGGTTGGCCTGGTGCCCGTGTACGGCCAGGACGAGGACCCGGTGGCAGTGGTGCAGGGCTTCAACCCGGCCATTGGCTGGAAGGAACTCGCCGAGGCAGCCTACGTGGTGTCGGCCGGGGCCGTTTGGGTGGCAACCAACACCGACATGTCCATCCCGCAGGCTCGTGGCATCGCACCCGGCAACGGCACCCTCGTTGCCGCAGTCACCGCAGCCACCGGCCAAACGCCCCGCGTCGCCGGCAAGCCGGAAGCGCCGCTTTTCCACTCGGCCGCCAAGCGCCTCGCCGCAGAGCGCCCCCTCGTGGTCGGTGACCGGCTGGACACTGACATCCTGGGCGGAAACAACGCAGGCTTCGCAACGGTGGCGGTACTGACCGGCGTCGACACCCGGGAATCCATCCTGGCTGCCAAGGCTGCCGAACGGCCAAACTACATCATCAGCTCCCTTCCGGACCTGTACCGCCCTTACCCGGCCGTCACGCAAGCCGACGGGACCTACACGTGTGGCGAGGCGACGGCGCGGGTGGCCAATGGTGCCGTGGGTATCATCGGCAGCCAGGACAACCTGGACTCCTGGCGGGCAGCGTGTGCAGCCTGGTGGGCGGCCACTCCGGACGCGTCCACGGCGCAGGCGCCGCAGCTCGTGTGGCTGGATCACTAGACTGGTTGGATGACTGAGCTGAGCCCCCCTGACGAGTCCGCAGCAGCCCAGCCTTCCTTAGACTGGCCGCGGATGAACTACGACGAGGTGCCGGATTATCTGGTGCAACAGACCCTGGCGCGTCTGGACGTTGTGCCCGGGACACCGGTTGCGGAGCACGAAGCGGCCTACAGTGAACTCCACGACGAACTGCGCGCTGCCCTGGACGCCGACCCGGCGGAGCAAGCCCGCCCCCGCATTAACCTCCCGGATAGTGGCGCCTGATGCCGGTGCGCCTGGACCAGGCATTGGTTTCGCGCGGCCTTGCCAGGTCCCGCACCCATGCCGCCACGCTCATCGCTGAAGGAAAAGTAAGTTCCGCCGGGCAGGTCCTGAGCAAGGCATCCGTCCAGGTCCCGGAGGACAGGGACCTGGTGGTCCAGCATGATGAGCAGGACACCTACGTGAGCCGGGCGGGTCACAAACTGGCCGGCGCCCTCGACGCCTTTCCCGACGTTTCGCCGGGCGGGAAAAGGTGCCTCGACGCCGGCGCCTCCACCGGCGGCTTCACTGATGTCCTGCTCCGGCGCGGCGCCGAGCACGTGGTGGCAGTCGACGTCGGGCACGGCCAGCTGGTGCCCCAGCTGCGGGAAGATCCCCGCGTGGAAGTCCATGAGGGGCTCAACGTCCGGTACATGTCGCCCGAAGACATTGGCGGCCCCGCCGCGCTCACCGTGGCTGACCTGTCCTTCATCTCCCTGACCCTGGTGGTCCGGCCCCTGGCCCTGTGCACGGAGCCGGGCGGTGACCTGGTGCTGATGGTGAAGCCACAATTCGAAATCGGCAAGGACCGGCTGGGACGGACCGGCGTGGTCAATTCCGAGCGGGAGCGCCGGATGGCGGTGGAAAAAGTGGCCCGGGCAGCCTTCGAGGCCGGCCTGGACCTCCGCGGCCTCGCGCAGAGCCCGCTTCCCGGCCAGGACGGAAACGTCGAATACTTCCTGTGGATAAAGCGCAGGATCAGCCAAGAGTTGCCTAAGATCGAAGAGCGAGACGCAGCCACCGCTGCCTTGCTCGGACGTATCTGGCACAACCACTAGAAGGCGGAACCTGATGAGCAGGCGTGTACTGGTCCTCGCCCACACCGGCCGTGAGGAATCGCTGAAGGCCGCCTGGGAGGCCTGCGCCCAGCTGCATGCCTCCGGCATTGTCCCGGTGATGCAGGAGTCCGAGCTGGATGACATGGAACGGTTCTTCGGGCACCTGTCCCAACCGGTGGAAGTGCTCCACGACCACGTCCAGCTCCCTGACGTTGAACTGGTGATGGTTCTTGGCGGCGACGGTACCATCCTGCGCGCGGCCGAGCTGGTCCGCGAAGTGGACGTGCCGCTGCTGGGCGTGAACCTGGGCCATGTGGGCTTCCTGGCCGAGAGCGAGCGGGCGGACCTGGCCCAGACCGTTGAATGGATCGCCAGCCGGGACTACACGGTGGAAGAGCGCATGACCATCGACGTGCAGGTGTGGGTCCGGGGACAGAAGATCTGGCACACCTGGGCCCTAAACGAGGCTGCAATCGAAAAGGCCAACCGGGAGCGCATGCTGGAAGTGGTCACCGAGGTGGACGAGCGTCCGCTCACAACTTTCGGCTGCGACGGCATCGTGCTGGCAACCCCCACGGGTTCCACGGCCTACGCGTTCTCCGCCGGGGGCCCGGTGGTATGGCCGGAGGTGGAGGCCCTGGTCATTGTTCCCATCAGTGCCCATGCACTGTTCGCCAAGCCGCTGGTGGTATCGCCGCGATCACGCCTCGCCGTTGAAGTCCTGGGCAGGACCGATGCCCAGGGCGTGTTGTGGTGTGATGGCCGGCGTTCGGTGGACCTGCCGCCAGGTGCCCGGGTGGAGGTAACGAAGTCAGCCACCCCCGTGCGGCTGGCACGGACCCATCAGACCCCGTTCTCGGCCCGGCTGGTGCGGAAGTTCGAACTGCCCATCCACGGCTGGCGTGGGCCAGTCCCCAAGGCTGACGCCATCCACACCGGCCCGATCCCCATCGTCCGGACACCGCGGCCGATGCCGCCGCTTCAGCTGCCGCACACCGGGCAGCCGGACGTCGATCCCGATCCCTCAACCGCAAAGTGAACCATGCTTGAAGAACTGAGAATCCGCGATCTGGGCGTCATTACCGACGCAACACTGCCGCTGGGCCCCGGACTGAGCGTGGTGACCGGCGAGACCGGCGCGGGCAAAACGATGGTGGTCACCGCCGTCGGCCTCCTCCTCGGAGCCCGTTCGGATGCCGGCGCCGTCCGGAGCGGCGCCAAGAGCGCAACTGCCGAGGCAGTACTGAAACTCGACGCCGGACACCCCGCCATCGCGCGCGCACTGGAGGCAGGCGCCGAGGCGGAAGAGTTCGACGGCGGCGCTGAGCTTATCCTCGCCCGCCGGCTGGGCGCGGACGGCCGCAGCCGTGCTTTCCTGGGCGGGCGCGCTGCCCCCGTCGGCGTCCTCGCCGAAATCGGCGAAACGCTGGTTGTGGTTCATGGCCAGTCGGACCAGATCCGGCTCAAGGGTGCCGTAGCCCAGCGCGGCGCGCTGGACAAGTTCGCCGGGGAAACGCTGGCCGGGCCCCTCGCCAACTACCAGGGCCTGTATAACCACTGGAAATCCATCCAGTCGGAGCTTGCTGCCCTCCGGAGTGCCGCCCGGGACCGGCTCCGCGAAGCCGAATCCCTCGAGGCAGCACTGGCCGAGATCGACGACGTGGACCCGCAGCCCGGCGAGGACGAACTCCTCAAGGCAGAGGCGGTAAAGCTGGCCAATGTCGAGGAACTGCGGATCGCGGCGAGCACGGCCCATCAGGCCCTAATCGCCGAGGACTTCGGCGAAACGGGTGACGCCACCACCCTGGTGGACGCCGCGAAGCGGACCCTTGAGCACGTGGCCGAGCACGACGCCGAACTCGGTTCCGCAGCAGCCCGCCTGGCCGAGGTGGGCTTCCTGCTGAATGACATCGCCACCGAACTGGCGAGCTACCAGGCCGGGCTGGACAGCGAAGGACCGGAACGGCTGGCGGAGATCGAGGACCGGCGCGCCGTCCTGGCCAAGCTGATCCGAAAATATGCCCCGTCCATTGACGAAGTCCTCCAGTGGGCCGAAAACGCCCGGGTGCGCTTTGATGAGCTCCAAGACGATTCAACCCGCATCGAAACATTGGACGCGGAAGTGGTTCGGGCCGAGGCTGACCTGCAGAAGCAGGCCGCTGCCATCACCAAGATCAGGACCAAGGCCGCCAAGGAGCTTTCCTCCCGGGTCAGCGCCGAACTGAAGGCCTTGGCCATGGCAGACGCCACGCTGGTGATCAATCTCGAGCCGACCGGCCAGTTGGGACCGCACGGCGCCGACGAGATCAGTTTCCTGCTGCAGCCGCACTCAGGGGCTCCAGCCCGGCCGCTGGGCAAGGGGGCGTCGGGCGGTGAACTCTCCAGGGTCATGCTGGCCATCGAAGTGGTGCTGGCCGCCGTGGACCCCGTCCCCACGTTCGTTTTTGATGAGGTGGACGCCGGAGTGGGCGGACGCGCCGCCGTCGAGATCGGGCGCAGGCTGGCCATGCTGGCACAGCACGTGCAGGTGCTTGTGGTCACGCACCTGCCGCAGGTGGCAGCGTTCGCGGACCAGCACATCACGGTCACCAAAACTTCGGTCCGGGGAGCGGACGGCAAAACGGCAACCGGGTTCACTTCAAGTGATGTCCGCCTCCTTGACGGCCCGGAGCGGGTCCGCGAACTAGCCCGCATGCTGGCCGGCCAGGAGGACTCGGAGTCGGCGCAGGCGCATGCCCAGGAGCTCCTGGACGACGCCAAACTGCTGCCACAGCGGGTGTAACCGTGCGGTAATTAGGGATGGCGCAACGGGGCCGCCCTTGCTTACGGGATGCCCGGACACGCAGACTGGATCATTTGCGGAAGCAGTTCCCGACCCGCGGAAGGCTCATTTGATGATAGGCTCGAATTCCGTGGTGCAGCGATCAAATTCCCGTGTAAATTCCCGGTTCCCGGGCTCGTCCAAGACGACCAAACACATCTTCGTAACCGGTGGTGTGGCGTCCTCGCTCGGT
>JBKJVX010000216.1:0-7479 GCA_046717065.1 Arthrobacter sp.
GTTCACGAAGGAGCTTCCAGAGGTTCGGCCCAACTGACCGCGGAGCTCCGCCGGCCGGGCTGGGCCCACCGCTAAGCTAGCGGCATGGCCAACAAAACCACAGCAGAGAAGCTTGCCACCATCCAGAAGGGGTACACGCTGGAAGGGGCAGCCATCGAACTCGGCGCCGCCATTGTTGACGGCCACCTCCACAAGGAGGCACAGGTCCGCCTGCCGCTGGCCATGATGAACCGGCATGGCCTGGTGGCAGGCGCCACCGGCACTGGTAAAACCGTCACGCTGCACATGATGGCCGAACAGCTGTCCACCGCGGGTGTCCCCGTCTTCCTGGCGGACATCAAGGGCGACCTCTCGGGCCTCGCCACGGCCGCCACGGGCAGCGAAAAACTTGCGGCACGCACCGGGAGCATCGGCCAGGCCTGGCAGGGCAGGACTTTCCCCGTAGAGTTCCTCGCCCTGGGCGGTGACGGCAACGGTGTCCCGGTCAGGGCCACGGTGACATCTTTCGGCCCCATCCTGCTCTCGCGCATCATGGAGCTGAACGACACCCAGGAATCCAGCCTGCAGCTGGTGTTCTATTTTGCGGACAAGAACGGCCTGGAGCTGATCGACTTGAAGGACCTCAGGGCGGTCATTCAGTTCCTGACGTCGCCGGAGGGCAAGGACCAGCTGGACGAGCTGGGCGGGTTGTCCAAAGCCACCGCGGGCGTGATCCTTCGGGAACTGGTGAACCTGGAGGCCCAGGGCTTGGAGAAGTTCTTCGGCGAACCGGAATTCGATACCGCCGAACTGCTGCGGACCGCCCCGGACGGCCGCGGCGTGGTCACCTGCCTGGAACTGCCCACCCTGCAGACCAAGCCCATGCTGTTCTCGACCTTCCTGATGTGGCTGCTGGCCGACCTCTTTGAAGACCTGCCCGAAGCCGGCGACCTGGACAAACCCAAACTCGTGTTCTTCCTCGACGAGGCACACCTCCTCTTCAACGATGCGTCCAAGGCGTTCCTGGAGGCCATCACCACCACCGTCCGGCTCATCCGGTCCAAGGGTGTTGGCATCTTCTTCGTCACCCAGACGCCCAAGGACGTGCCGGCTGAAGTCCTCGGCCAGCTGGCCAACCGGGTACAGCATGCCCTTCGGGCGTTCACGCCGGAGGACGCCAAGGCGCTCAAGGCGACGGTCTCCACCTTCCCGATGAGCGACTACAACCTCGAAGAGACCCTGACGTCCGCAGGAATCGGCGAAGCCGTGATCACGGTCATGAACGAGAAGGGTGCGCCCACTCCCGTGGCCCATACCCGGCTGCGCGCCCCTGAATCCGTGATGGGCCCGAGTGACGAGGCCCTGGTGAGGAGCACGGTGGCCGGGTCTGCTTTGCTGGCAAAGTATGGGACCGCCGTAGACAACCCCTCCGCCTACGAGAAGCTCACCGGCAAGGCGGCGGCTCCCACCGGCCCGGCTGCGCCCGGTGAACCTCCCGTTCCCGGCACCGGCGGTCACGGCGCCGGTGTTCCCGGTGGCGCCGCCGACGTCAATGCCGAGGCGCGTCGGATCGAAGAGGAGATCCTCGGCCGGCCCAGCAGCCGGCCCGCACCCACCAGGAGCAGCGGCCGCCGCGCCCCTGCTGATGTCCCGCGAACTACCAGGCAGGAGTCCGGCGGAGGCGCGATGGGCGACCTCGGCGGTGTCCTCGGCGGTGCACTTGGCGGCGGGCTGAAAAGCATGGCCCGGTCCATCGGGACACAGCTTGGACGTGAGCTGCTGCGGGGCGTGTTTGGCACGTCGTCCCGGCGCCGCCGCTGACCGCAGCCGCGGCAGTGCGCTGACTCAACTGCCGCCGTCGGGCGCATGGCAGGTAACGTATGGAACGTGCAAATGAGTCAAGCGTTGGTGAGGATCGCGGCCGGATGGCTGCTGGGCCTCATGCTTGCTGTTGCCGGCGCCATCGTTGCCGTGAACCTCGTGAACGATACTGTGGCCAGTCCGCAGCAGCCGGTGCGCGAGTACCTGGGCGCTTTGCAGAGCGGCGACGGCGGCAAGGCGCTGGGGCTTTTGCGGGCAACGGTACCGCCCAGCAACGCTGCCATGCTTGACGGCACGGCCCTGCAGACCGCCGCGTCCCGCCTGGCCAATGTGAACATCGGAGACGCCGAGGAGCGGCCCGGCAGCCAGGTGATGGTGCCCCTGGAATACACCATCGACGGCAGCCGCCTCCGCACCGAGTTCCTGCTGCAGAAGACCGGAACGGAGTGGATCTTCTTCAACACGTGGGCGTTTGTCCCGTCCCGGCTGCCCACCGTTGATGTGACGGTAGTCAACGCCAGCGAGGCCACCGTGAACGGCGTGGACGTCAATATGCCGAACGGCCGGAACTCCTTCGCTGTTTTCTACCCGGGCGAATACGAGGCCACGGTGAACGGGGATTACTTTTCTGCGCCTGCCACCCGTGCCACCGTGACCGCCCGCGATGTCCCGGTGGCACCGCTCAACCTGCTGACCCAGGCCACGGACGAACTGAAGACGGACGTGGCGGCAAAGGTCAAGGAATTCCTGGACGGCTGTGCGGCCCAGGCAGTCAAGGAGCAGAAGCTCCAGCCGGACTGCCCCTTCTACTTCGCCAGCAATAACAGGGTCCAGGACGGCACCATCAAATGGTCCGTCACTGAGTATCCCAACGTGGCCATCGAGCCGTTCGACGGCCGCTGGGTGGTGGCGCCACTGGACGGCAAGGCGAAGGTGGAAGCGCTCCAGCAGAACCTGTTCACCGGCGCCTGGTACCCGCTGGACGAAGAGGTGGACTTCAGCTTCACCACCCGCCTGGACGTCTCAGGGGACACCATCAAAGTCACGCCGCTACTGAGCTTCTAGGGCTGGATTCTGGCCGGTCCGGTTCCGGGCCCAACGCGAAAAAGGCTGCCGCCCCTGACTCTTACGTCACGGGCGGCAGCCCTTTGTACGATCACGGCACGACGGCGGCCGGTCAGTCCATGCCGCGCAGGTCCAGGACCAGCTCGGTATCGCCGTCGCCCTGCAGTACCACCGGAATGCCCCAGTCCTGCTGGTAGAGGTGGCAGGCCGCGTGGTCCGGGATTTCCCCGTCCTCGGTCTCAGGACCGTCACAGGCCGCCGCGCGGGCGGTGATATGCAGGATGCCCTCGGGGACGTCTGCGGACAGTTCAAGGGTCCGCAGCAGCCCCACTGACGTTCCGCCGCCGGACACCAGCAGCTCAGGCGGAGTGGAGGAGATCTTCAGCTGGGTGGGATCACCCCAGCGGTCATCCAGCTTCTGCCCGGTGGGGGCAGTGAAGCGCACGGTCAGCTCGAGCGGGCCAGGCGCCACCGGGCTCTTCGGCCGGTGCGTCTGCGACGCGCCCTCGTCCACCTGCTGGGCTTCCTTGGGGATGGGCACGTACACCAACTGGTGCTGGTTGGCCTCCACCACAACCAGCAGCGGCTCCGAGCCGGCCGACTGCGTGTGGTCCACGATCACGTCCGAGGGCTCCAGGAGCCCGCGGGCCAGCGTGGAGACGGTCTCCGTGGTGGGGTCGTAGCGGCGGACTGCACCGTTGTAGGTGTCGGCGATTGCCACAGAACCGTCCGGCAGCACCGTCACGCCCAACGGGTGCTGGAGCCGGGCTTCCGCAGCGGCGCCGTCGCGGAAACCGAAGTCGAACAGGCCTTTGCCGACGGCTGTCTCAACAGTGATAGCGCCTTCGTCGTCAATCACGAGCTTGCGGAGCGCGGACGTTTCGGAGTCAGCCACCCAGATGCCGCCGGCCGCGTCTTCGGCGAGGCCGGAGGGCTGGGCGAACCAGGCCTCGTGGGCCGGGCCGTCCAGCAGGCCTTCAAGTCCGTTGCCGGCGGCAATGGCCACGGCCCCGGTCAGCGGGTCGAAGCTGAAGATCTGGTGCGTACCGGCCATGGCGATCACCACGGCGTTGAGCTTGCTGGACCAGACGAGGTCCCACGGCGAGCTCAGGGAGACCTCAAGCGGGTGTTCGCTCAAGCGGCCGGTGAATCCGGCGGCATCCTCGTCGACGCGGGCCGGGCCGGTCTCCAGCAGGCGCTGGATGCCGTTGCCCACGAGGGTGGTCGCCTTCCCGTCCTGCAGTGAGAGCCCGCGCAGCCGGTGGTTTACGGAATCCGCAATCACGACGTCGTAACCCACCTTCGCTGCCACGTCCTCCGGGAGAAGGACCAGGCCCTGGGGCTCGTTGAACTGGGCGGCGGCCGCCGCACCGGCGGCCGGGCCGTCAGCATAACCCTTGGTGCCGGAGCCGTAGGTGCCCAGGACAGTCTGGAAGTCGGTTCCCAGTTCCACCAGCCGGTGGTGTCCGGTGTCGGTGACCAACCAGGAGCCTTTCGCGGCACCGTTGGACGCTGCCTCGTTTGCGGCGGCACCCGCCGTTGCATCGGCGTCGGACGTTCTATCTGAAACGACGGAGCCGCGCCCGGCGGGCAGGAAGAGTGCCTTGCCGGGGAAACGCAGCGTTCCCGAGGTGGGCTCAGGGGCCACGTAAGGGCCTGAGCCGCGGTGCAGCGTCCCCTTGGCTTCGTGTTCGGCGATGAGCTCGGGGATCAGCACCGCGAGTCCGTCCGCGTGGCCTTCACCGGAAAGGTGCGCCACGATGTAGCCCTCAGGGTCGATGACCACCAGGGTGGGCCAGGCGCGGGCGGTGTAAGCCTTCCAGGTGTCCAGCTCCGGGTCGTCGAGGACCGGGTGGTGGATCTCGTAGCGCTCCACGGCGGCGGCCAGGGCCACCGGGTCTGCCTCGTGCTCGAACTTGGGCGAGTGGACGCCCACAGTCACCAGGACGTCGGAGTACTGCTCCTCCAGCGGCCGCAGTTCGTCCAGGACGTGAAGGCAGTTGATGCAGCAGAAGGTCCAGAAGTCCAGCAGCACAATCTTGCCGCGAAGGGCTTCGAGGTCCAGCGATTTCCCTCCGGTGTTCAACCAGTTACGGCCCACCAGTTCGGAGGCTCGGACCCGGAGGTGGGTGCGTACGGTTTCGCTCATCAGCGTCCTTCCAGCTTGTTTCGTTCGGCCAGCCTGGCGTCGCGTTCAGCCAATTTGGCAAACATATCGTTGTAAGCGGTGAGATCGGCGTCGTTATTCCTGTCCGCCGCCCGGTCCACGCGTTTGGTCTCCCGCTGGTCGGACCTTGACCACATGATGGCCACGCCGATGGCCACCAGGAGCGTGGGCACCTCGCCGATGCCCCAGGCCACCGCTCCGCCGGTCTGCTGATCCAGCAGGGCCGACTGTCCCCAGGCCCGGCCCAGGTTGCCGAAGTAGTCGGCGGCCAGCAGGTTGGTGCCGCCCATGATGGCGACGCCGAAGAAGGCGTGGAAGCCCATGGTGGCCAGCAGCAGGAGCAGGCGCATGGGGTACGGTGCCCGGCGCGGCAGCGGGTCGGAGCCAATCATGCTCAGGATGAAGATGTATCCCGTGAGCAGGAAGTGCACGATCATCAGTTCATGCCCCACATGCTCCCGCATGGCGAAGCCGAACAGGTCCGAGTAGTAGAACAGGACGATGGAACCGGCGAAGTTGGCAGCAGCGAACAGCGGATGCGTGACCACCTGCGAGAACTTGGAGTGTACAAACACCAGCAGCCACTCCCGGAGACCGCGGGAACCATCTCCGCGGGGAGGCAAAGCGCGCAGGGCAAGGGTCACCGGTGCGCCGAGGACCAGGAAAATGGGGGCAACCATGGTCAGCGCCATGTGGTCCACCATGTGCGCCGAGAACAGAATGCGGCCATAGACCGACGGAGGGCCGGACGTGATGTAGGTGAGCACCAGCAGGCCGATCACCCAGTTCACGGACCGGAACCACTGCCACTTGTCGCCCCGGCGGTAGATCTTTGCTACACCCAGGAAGTAGGAGACCAGCCCGAACAGCGCCACGGCGATCCAGAGCCAGTCCAGCCGCCACTCGGTGAGCCACCGCGCAGGCGTTAGCTCCGGAGGGAGTTCGTAGCCGGTAAGGATAAAAGCCGGTGTTGCGTCGGGTGCAAACGTGGTGGGCTGGGGCGGCGCCGAGCGGCCCAAGGCCACGGCCACGCCGGAGGTAGCGCCCATCACCAGGAATTCAGCCAGTACCAGCTGCCAGAGGACCCTTCGCGAGGACATGGTGGCGCCCTTGCGGTTCAGCTGCGGGATCACCCACTGCCGGTGCATCAGGCCAATCCCGCCCAGGACCAGCGTTGCAGCCGACTTGGCCAGGATCAGCTGGCCGTAGGAGGATCCGAAGAGGTCGCCCCAGTTGGTGATGCGGATGCTGGCGTTGATGATGCCGGAGGCGAAGACGAGCACGAAGGCGAAACCGGCCAGCGAGGAGAACCGGCGAAGTATCGATTCGGTAATGTCCGCCGTGGCGCCGGCTTTACCCCCTGTCAGGATCCCGGACAGCAGCGCCAGCATGATAATGCCACCCACCCAGGTACTGACGCCCACCAGGTGCAGGCCAAGGGAGTTGATAGCGCCTTCGTGATCGGAGGAGCTCGAGGAGTGCCCGATCAGGGCCGTCGGGACCAGGCCGATGAGTGCCAGGATCAGGGTTAGCGCCAACCCGCCAAGGGACCTGACGCCGAAAAGGGCGGTGGTCACCACAGCGGCAATGATGGTGACGGCGAGCCAGGCCCGGCCCGTTTCGATGTCCGTCATGAAGTAGACCAGGGCCTGCGTGAACTGGGCGTCGCCCGACACCGATTGCCCGGCTACGTCCGAATAGGTGAGCACCAGGACGGCGATTGCGGACAGGGTCCAGACGGCCCCGGCAACTGCTGCAACCGCCATCGCTCGAGTGAACGCCGGATGTTCGGGGGCCTCATCATCGCGGTCGGCGTCCCGGTCCCTGCGGCGGATCCCGAGGTTCTTGGGCAGGATGCCGACGGCGAAGATCAGGCCGCCGATGACCGTGGCCACCGAGACGTTGTGGATGGCTTTGCTGATGGGCAGGCCCCAGCGGACCAGTGCACCGGGATCCGAAACCTCACGTGCAACGGCCGCGCCTGAAAAAACGAGCGCGGCTGCCAGGCCGAGGAAGAGTGCGGCCAGTCCTGCCAGCTGCCATGGCGCCGAGAGGCCCAGGGCGTTTCCGGCCTGCCCAGGGACTCCCTTGCCGGGAGTTGGCTGGGTTGCTGTGGATTGGGGTTTTGCGGCAGAAGGCACCTATCCATTGTCCGATACCCTTGCCCGGGCCGCGAATCGGCTTAAAGCTAAAGGGGCGGCAACCAGGTGGTTGCCGCCCCTTTAGCCACGCCGGCTTGATGCCGGGGGAAAAGCTTTACTTCTTGTTGGAGACCGCAGCCTTCAGCTTGGAGCCGGCGGTCAGCTTGACGCTGTGGCCGGCGGCGATCTGGATGGTCTCGCCAGTCTGCGGGTTGCGGCCCGTGCGGGCTGCACGGTCGGTGCGCTCAACTGCAAGCCAGCCCGGGATGGTGATCTTCTCGCCCGAGGCGACAGAGGTCTCGAAAA
>JBKJVX010000217.1:0-9952 GCA_046717065.1 Arthrobacter sp.
GGCCAGGGCGGCCGGGAGCACGGCCAAAAGGCGGACCAACTCCCCGGCTACCGCAAGATCACCGATCCCGCCGCCCGCGCCCACGTAGCCAAGGTGTGGGGCGTCCCGGAAAACCTGATCCCAGGTCCCGGCCTGCCGGCAGTCCAATTGCTTCAGTCACTGGGAAAGCGCGACGGCGTCCGCTGCCTTTTCGTCCACGCCTCCAACATCGCGGTGGCCTCCCCCGACGCCAACGCCGTCATCAACGGCCTGCGCAGCCTGGACTTCCTGGTGGTCTGCGATTTCTTTATGTCCGAGACTGCGGCTGAGGCAGACCTCATTCTTCCCGTTCTGCAATGGGCAGAGGAGGAAGGCACGCTGACCAACCTCGAAGGCCGCGTCCTCCGCCGCCGCCGCGCCCTCACCCCGCCCGCCGGAGCCCGCAGCGAGCTCTGGATCATGGCACGGCTGGCTGAAGCCCTCGAAGCCCCGTCCACGTACAGCGAAGACCCGGAAACAGTGTTCGAGGAACTCCGGCTCGCTTCAGCCGGCGGACCCGCAGACTACTCCGGCATCGACTACGCCATGCTGGACCGCGGCGAAGCGGCCTACTGGCCCTATCCGTCGGGCAGCAAGGGAACCCCAAGACTATTCCAGGACAAGTTCGCCCACGCCGACGGCAAAGCCGTGATGACCCCGGTGACGCCCCGCCGCCGTCGTACTCCCGCCGCCAACCCTGATCCGGCCGCGAAAACCATGACCCTCATCACCGGCCGCCTCCTGGAGCACTACCAGTCCGGCGCGCAGACCCGCCGGGTGGCTGAACTGCTGGAGGCCCGGCCCGAGGCCAGGCTGCAGCTCCATCCGGCCGCTGCGGCCGCCATGGGCATCACCGAAGGCGTACTCGTCTCGGTGGCCAACGAGCGCGGCGAAGTTCTGTGCCGGGCTGAGCTCAGCACAGCAATCCGCGCGGATACGGTCTTCCTGCCGTTCCACTTCCCCGAGCTCGAGAGCGCCAACCGCCTCACCGAGGCTGCCACGGACCCCATCTCCGGAATGCCCGAATTCAAGTTCAACAAGGTGTGGGTCCGGCCGGCTGCCACACCCGTTTCAACCAACGTGCTTCAAACGACGGAGGCCTCATGAGCGAGCAAGTTGTCATCGTAGGATTCGGGCCGGTGGCTGCCCGGCTGGTTGATGAACTCCTGCCCGCTGTCCGCAGCGGTTCCCTGAACCTCACGGTGGTGGGCGCGGAAGCGGAAGCCGCGTACAACAGGGTGCTGGTTGCCGACCTCGGCGTGGGGCGGACCACCGCGGACGCCCTGGCGCTTTCCGACGCCGACGCCCTGGCTGCAGAGGGCGTGGACGTCCGGCTGGGCGTACGCGTCCGCCGCGTGGACCGTGCCAGGCAGCAGGTCCTCCTGTCCGACGGTGCCGTGGCGCACTACGACCGGCTGGTTTTCGCCACCGGATCGCGTCCGGTGATTCCCAACCTGACCGGCATCAACCCGGATCCCACCTCGCCGGTCCTCCCCGCGGGAGTTACTGCGCTCCGCGACCTCCGTGATGCGGAGGTGCTGCGCCAGGCTGTGGACGGCGGCAAACGGGTGGTGGTCCTGGGCGGCGGCGTGCTCGGGCTGGAGACGGCCCTGGCCGCGGCGGAAGAAGGTGCCACCGTCACGGTGGTCCACAACGGACCCCACCCGCTGGGCCGGAACATCGACCGCGGCGGCGGCGCCGTCCTGGCTGCCAGCCTCCGGCGCTGCGGCGTCCGGATGGCCGGCAACGCACGCTCCACCGGGGTGGAGCACAACGGGACCGACGGCGGGTTCTCGGCCCTGCTGCTTGACGACGGCTCCGCGGTCGACGGCGACCTCCTGGTCATCTCGTGCGGCGTCCGTCCCCGGACGGAACTGGCAGAGGGCTGCGGGCTCTCCACCGCAGCCGGGATCCTGGTGGACCACCGGCTGCGGGCCCACCACGAACCGCACATCTTCGCCATCGGCGACTGCGCCGAAGTCCGTTGCCCCGATCCGGACTGCTCGCAGTGCCGGAACGCCAAAGGCCCGTCCGGTTTGGTCGGCCCCGGGTGGCGCCAGGCCGAATGGCTTGCCGAGTACCTCACGCTCCTGGCGTCCGCTGCCCCAGCGGACGCAGAACTGTTGCCGGAATTGCCGGCCGAGCAGGCCGGCGTCATTGTCTTGAAGGCACGCGGCATGAACATGGCTGTGGCTGGCGACAACACTGCTGAACCGTGGGACGAGGAGATCCTCACGGCCGGTGCCGTCAACGGCCGGCCCCGGCTGCAGATTGCGCAGTGGGCGGACCCGGAACACGGCCGCTACGTGAAGATGACCACCCGCGGCGGCGTCCTGGAGGGCATCGTGGCCGTGGGCATGCCGCGGACCGCGGCCGAGCTGGTCGGCCTGTTTGAACGCGGCGCGGAACTTCCCGCCGACAGGTCGCTGCTGCTCCGCCTCGACGGGCCGGACCAGCTGCCGGGTGCGGCTGCCGACCCCCAGGGAACCGTCTGCCGGTGTGCGGGCGTCAGCGGGGCCGCCATCACGGTCGCGGTGGAGGAAGGCTGCTCAACCGTGGCCGAGGTGTCCATGGCAACCCGGGCCGGCACCGGCTGCGGCGGCTGCCACGGGGACATCAAGGGGCTGATCGAAAAACACTTCTCCCCAGCCACCCCCTAACCTCGCAAGCCGCACCGGCTCCCTGCCCTCGCAAGCTCGGCCCGGGGCCCTCGCCGGAGCGGCTCCACGGTCAGGGAACCCGGCGGCCGTGGCCCCAGGCGGTCTCAACATCCTGAATAGGGTCCGGTAGCTGAGCCTGCCGAACCCCCAAAGTTTCTAGACCGGTGCCTTCGGAATCAGAATCCAGAGCGCGATGTAGGCCAGTTCGCCGATCCCCACCAGGCCGAAGATCACGAAGCCCAGCCGGACGAGGAATTTCGGGAGCCCGAACCGGGCTGCAAGGGCAGCGCAGACGCCGCCGATGATCTTGCCGCTGCGGGGACGTACAAGGGCTGTTGTCATGCCGCCACGCTACACGATGATGCGGGCGGTTGACCTTGGGTTTGGACAAGTTCAACCGCCGGTGGGGGTCCACCGCCTACAGGTGGACGTGCAGGCGGCGGGCGGCCTCCGAAATGGATCCGGTCAGGGACGGGTACACGGTGAAGGTGCTGGCAACATCGTCCACGTGCAGCTTTTGCTTGACGGCGATGGAGATCGGGAAGATCAACTCGGAAGCGTTCGGCCCAACCACAACGCCTCCGATCACTGTGCCCGAACCCTTTCGGGCGAAGATCTTCACAAAGCCGTCCTTGTGGTTGCGCATCTTGGCGCGGGCGTTGCTGCGCAGGGAAAGCTTGACCACGTCGCCCTGGTACTTGCCGGAGTCGATCTCCGCCTCGGACACCCCGACGTTGGCAATCTCCGGCGAGGTGAAGATGTTGGACGCCACCTGGTGCAGCTTGAGCGGGGTGACGGTGTCGCCCATAAAGTGGGCCACCGCGATGCGTCCCTGCATGGCCGCCACAGAGGCTAGCGGCAGCACCCCGGTGCAGTCACCCGCGGCGTAAATGTTGGGCGCAGAGGTCCGGGAAACACCGTCCACCTTGATGTGGCCGCTCTCGCTGACCGCCACGCCGGCCGCTTCGAGTCCGATGCCGGCAGTGTTGGGAATGGAGCCCAGGCACAGCAGGCAGTGGCTGCCGGTGACCTTGGAGCCGTCGCTGAGGGTGACCACCACGCCGTCGTCTGTCCGTTCCACGGCCTCCGCGCGGGAGCGGGACAGGACCCGGACGCCGCGGCGCTCGAACACTTCCTCCAGCACTACTGCGGCGTCCACGTCCGAGCCCGGGAGCACCCGGTCGCGGCTGGAAATGAGCGTGACCTTGGAGCCCAGGCCGTTGTATGCGGAGGCAAACTCGGCCCCGGTCACGCCCGAACCCACCACGATCAGGTCCTCGGGCAGCTCATCGAGGTCGTAAATCTGCGTCCAGTTCAGGATCCGGTCGCCGTCCGGGCGGGCGGTGGCAAGCTCACGCGGATGGGCGCCCACCGCAAGGAGGATGGTGTCCGCCTCGACCGTCTCGGTGCCCTCGGCTGTGAGGACCTCAATGGTGTGGTCATCCACGAGCCGGCCGGACCCGGCGAGGATGCGCACGCCCTGCTGGACCAGGCCGTCGTGGATGTCCTTGGACTGGCTGCGCGCCAGGTTGAGGAGGCGGTCATTGATGTGTTTGAGGTCCGCGCGCATCACGGGCACAAAGTCGCCGCCGTCGACGTCGAACTTCACTCCCAGCTCCCCTGCCTCGGCGACGCGGGTCATCAGGTCCGCCGTGGCAATCAGCGTCTTTGACGGCACGACGTCGGTCAGCACGGCTGAGCCGCCCAGCCCTGCCCGTTCGATGATCGTTACCTGCGCTCCGAGCGAGGCGGCCACCATGGCGGCTTCGTATCCGCCGGGACCACCTCCCAGGATTGCGATCCGGGGTGAGCTGAAATCTGGATGCGTAGTCACAATCAATCATTCTCGCGCATCCGCAGCCGGACCACCAAAGAAAACGGTCTCTGGCGGATCCGGCCAAAGGGTGGGCGCGCACGGAGCGGCACGATAACTTGTACCAGTGAGTACAACAGACTTCCTGAAGACCGATCCCTTCGCTGCCGCACGCGCCGCCGCCGAGTACATTGCCGAGGAAACAGGCGTGGACAGCCACGACGTCGCCCTCGTGCTTGGCTCCGGCTGGGGCGAGGCAGCCGACCTCATCGGCGAAACCACCGCCACCCTGTCCGCCGAGGAGGTCCCAGGCTTCCACGCTCCCGCTGTTGTTGGACACGTGGGCACCATCCGCTCGGTGCTCACCAAGGAGGGCAAGCGGGCGCTGGTCCTGGGCGCGCGGACCCACTACTACGAGGGCAAGGGCGTCCGTGCCGTAGTGCACGGCATCAGGACGGCGGCAGCTGCCGGCTGCAGCACCCTGGTCCTCACCAACGGTTGCGGCGGGCTCAACGAAAACTGGGCTCCCGGGACGCCCGTGCTGATCAGCGATCACATCAACCTCACCGCCGCCTCACCCCTGGAGGGCGCCACGTTCGTTGACCTGACAGATCTCTACTCCGCCAGGATCCGTGGGCTGGCCCGCGAAGTTGATGCAACCCTGGAGGAGGGTGTCTACGCCCAGTTCCCAGGCCCGCACTACGAGACGCCGGCCGAGGTGCAGTACGCCAAGCGCATCGGGGCCGACCTGGTGGGAATGTCCACGGCTTTGGAGGCCATCGCGGGACGCCACGCCGGGATGGAAGTCTTCGGTATCTCGCTCGTCACCAACCTCGCCGCCGGCATCAGCCCGCAGCCCCTCAGCCACGAGGAAGTCCTTGAATCAGGACAGGCTGCAGGCCCGCGGATTTCCAAACTCCTTGCCGAAATCATCGCTCGGCTCTAAACGAAACGCGGGGCCACGCCCGCCGGGTTCCCTGGCCGTGGAGCCGCTCCGGCGGGGGCCCCGGGCCGAGCTTGCGAGGGCAGGGAGCCGGTGTGGCCTTGCGAGGGCAGGGAGCCGGTGTGGCCTTGCGAGGGCAGGGAGCCGGCGCGGCCCTGCGAGGCAAGCGAGCGGATGGGGAAGAAGTGAGGGAGCAATGACGATAGCGTTATGCCCATGACGTCCTCCGATGCCGATTCCCGCCTGCTCACCGAAGCCCGTGAATGGGCTGCCCAGGACCCGGATGCGGAAACCTCGGCTTCCCTCCTGGAACTCGTCCGGCTCGTTGGAGAAGGCGCCCCGGCGGCCCGGCAGGAACTCGAAGACAGCTTCCGCGGGACCCTGCAGTTCGGCACCGCAGGCTTGCGGGCGGCGCTGGGCCCAGGACCCAACCGGATGAACCGGGTGGTGGTGCGCCGGGCTGCTGCCGGCCTGGCGGACTTCCTCATCCAGGCAGTGGGCGAGGCGTCGCCGGGGACCCGGCCTCGCGCCGTCGTCGGCTATGACGCCCGGTACAATTCGGATGTCTTCGCTGAAGAAACCGCCGCCATCTTTACCGCGGCCGGACTAGAAACCTTCCTGATGCCGGCGGCGCTGCCCACTCCCCTGCTGGCTTACGCGGTGCGGGCCCTGGAGTGCGACGGCGGCGTGATGGTCACTGCCAGCCACAACCCGCCGCAGGACAACGGCTACAAGGTTTACCTGGGCCGCCATGCCGTCGCGGAGAGCGGCAACGGCGCGCAGATCGTGGCGCCTTATGACGAGCAGATCGCGGCCCGGATCAACGCTGTGGGACCGGTGGAGTCCATTGTTCTCGCCTCCAGCGGCTGGACAGTGCTCGACGGGTCCCTGGCCGCGGGTTACGAGCAGGCCACCGCGGCATTGGTCCTACCGGAGCGCTTCCCGGCCCGTGACCTGCGCATCGTTCTCACGCCGATGCACGGTGTGGGCGGCGAAACCGCGAAGGCGGTGCTGAAGGCTGCCGGTTTCACCGACGTTACGCTCGTGGCCGAGCAGGCAGAACCGGACCCGGACTTTCCCACCGTCAGTTTCCCGAACCCGGAGGAACCCGGAGCGCTGGACCTGGCGCTGGAAACGGCGGAACGGCTCGCCGCTGACATCGTAATTGCCAATGATCCCGACGCCGACAGGGCTGCGGTTGCGGCGAAGGATCCCGATACCGGGGCCTGGCGGATGCTCCGCGGAGACGAAGTTGGCGCGCTGCTCGGAGCCCACATCGCGGCGAGGCTGGCCGCAGCTGACGGTGATGACGGCGGCCGGGACAGCCACGGTGTGTTCGCGAATTCGATCGTGTCATCACGGCTCCTGGCGCGGATCGCCGCGGCGGCAGGCTACGCGCATGAAGAAACGTTGACAGGATTCAAATGGATTTCGCGGGTGCCCGGCCTGCTGTACGGCTATGAGGAAGCCCTGGGCTACTGCGTGGCCCCTGATGTTGTGAAGGACAAGGACGGCATCTCCGCGGCGGTGCTGATCGCGGAACTTGCGGCCGCCGCAAAGGCTGACGGGAAGACTGTCTTTGACACCCTGGACGAGCTGTACCTGCAGCACGGCCTGCACGCCAGCGACCAGCTCAGCATCCGGGTGGCGGACCTGGGTCTCCTGGACGCCATGATGAACCGGCTCCGGGTCAGCCCGCCCGAGTCCTTCGGGTCATCCGCGGTGGAGGTTTTCACGGACCTGGCGGAGGGCAGCGGGCAGCTTCCTCCCGCCGACGGGCTCCTTTACCTCACAAGGGACCTCACCCGGGTGATCATCCGGCCCAGCGGCACCGAGCCTAAGCTCAAGTGCTACCTCGAAGTGATTCACCACGTGGGCACCGCGGCCGAACTGCCGGAGGCCCGGCTGGCAGCGCGGGCAGCGCTGGATGAGGTGCTGCAAGACGTCAGTGAGGCCCTGGGGCTTTAGCCCCGGGTCCCCGCGCTAAAAACCTGTTACAGCTCGATCTCGACGAAACCGTCGGTGATCCGGGTGCTGAAGGTTGCAAGGCTCAGGCCCGGGGTACTGAAGCATTCACCGGTCTCCAGGTCGTAGACCTCTTTGTGCAACGGTGAAGCGATGGTGGGACGGGCGCCCCGTGATCCGAGGATTCCCCGCGCCATCACGTGCGCGCCGGTGGCCGGGTCCTCATGTGCCACCGCGAAAACTTCCTTGGGTCCGGTGCGGAAGAGTGCGATCTGTCGTCCCGCGATGAGGGCTGCTTCGCCCCAGGCGGGTTCCAGGTCATCCACCAGGCAGACGCGGTGCCAGTCGGCGCCGGTTACGGCCTCGTCGGTGCCGGCTGCGAGTGCCCCAAGTTCCAGTGTTGCCGTCATGTCGGCCCCTCTCCCTGTGCGTGTAGTCCTTGCGATGGCTGCCTCTGCGGCCGTGTTCCACGCTAGGCTCCCGGTGTTTCAAGGGGGTGCAGTGAATGTGTCCAGCGCGTAAAAGACACCTCACGCCGCAGGAAACGCGTTCGTGATGCAGAAGTTAAGTTGACGAAACAATTGGGAAACTGAAGCGAAACTGCGTCTCCCTAGTCTGGATGGACAGCTCGACAGAGAAGGCTGCAGGAACACACTGCGGCCCATGCGAAAGGCCCACAGTGACCGAACAGACTTCAAGCACAGAGACTCCGCGCCGCATTGTCGTCGCCGGCGGCGGCCCCGCGGCCCACCGTTTTGCGGACGCAATGCATGCCCGTGGCCTCGATGGCTGGCATGTCACGGTCCTCACTGAGGAAGCCCACCTCCCCTACGACCGCGTCGCACTCAGCAAGGCCCTGACGGAAATGGACCACGACCTCACCCTCGGCGAGGCGAGCATGTGGGACCACGAGGCCATGTCCCTGAAGACCGGCGAGCGCGTCGTCAAAATCAACCACGAAGCCAAGTACGTGGAGACCGCGGCGGGCAACGTCTTCGAATACGACGAACTTGTTGTCGCGACCGGTTCGAATGCCGCCCGCCTGCCGATCCCCGGCGCCGAGCACACCCACGTCTACCGCACGCTGGAAGATGTCTGGGCCATCAACAAGGCCATCGCCGAACTCACCGAGAAGCTCGGCCGCAAGGTCAACGCGGTCACCATCGGTGGCGGCCTTCTCGGGCTCGAGTCCGCGGCCGGAACGGAACAGCTGGGAGCCAACCCCATCGTCATCGACGGTTCCCAGTGGCTCATGGCCACCCAGCTCGACGAAGGCGCCGGCCAGGCAATGGGCCGGCTCATCAAGGCCAAGGGCTTCGAGGTCCACGGCGGCGTCTTCCCGTCGGAAGTGCTGTCCGACGACGACGGACAGGTCACCGGCGTCCTGATGGCTGACGGCCGCATCATCGACGCAGACCTCGTCATCGTCGCCATCGGCGTCCGGCCGCGCGACGAACTGTTCCGGGCGGCCGAAGGCGAGGAGCAGCTGTTCAGCCTCGGCCAGCGCGGCGGCGTGGTCATCAACGACTACTGCGCCACGGAAGTACCCGGCATCTGGGCCATCGGTGAAGTGGCAAACTACGGCGGCATGTGCCTGGGCCTGGTGGCCCCCGCCAACACCATGGCCGAGATCGTCGCCGACCGCCTCCACGGCGGCGACGCCACCTTCCCCGGCTTTGACACCGCCACGAAGCTGAAGCTCTCCGGCGTGGACGTCGCCAGCTTCGGTGACGCCTTCGCCAAGACCGAACACGCCCTCGAGATCGTCTACGCCGATCCTGCCCGCGGCGTTTACCAGAAAATCGTCACCACCGACGATGCCAAGACGCTGCTGGGCGGGATCTTCGTGGGCGACGCTTCACCGTACATGAGCCTGCGTCCGCTGCTGGGCCGCGAACTTCCCGCCGAGCCGGGTGCGTTCCTCAGTGCCGCGGGCGGCGGTGAAGCCCCCGAAACCGAACTGCCGGACGACGCCACCCTCTGCTCCTGCAACAACGTCACCGCCGGCAGCATCCGCGACGCCATCAACGGCTGCGGTGCCTGCGAGGGCAACGCCCCGGTGCAGGAACTGGGCGAGCTGAAGGGCTGCACCCGGGCCGGCACCCAGTGCGGTTCCTGCGTTCCCATGCTGAAGAAGCTGCTGGAAACCGAGCTGACCAAGTCCGGCGTCGAGGTCTCCAAGGCCCTCTGCGAGCACATCGAACTGTCCCGCCAGGAACTGTTCGACGCCATCCGGGTCCGGGGGCTGCCCTCCTTCGAGGAGATCATGGCCAAGTACGGCACCGGCGCGGGCTGCGATATCTGCAAGCCGACCATCGCCAACATCCTGGCCAGCCAGAACAGTGCGTACGTCCTTGACGCCGGCCGCGGCACGCTGCAGGACACGAACGACCGCGCCCTGGCCAACATGCAGAAGGACGGCACCTACTCGGTGGTCCCCCGCATCGCCGGCGGCGAAATCACCCCCAAGAAGCTCGGCGTCATCGCCGCCGTGGCCGAGAAGTACAACCTGTACACCAAGATCACCGGCGGCCAGCGGATCGACATGTTCGG
>JBKJVX010000218.1:0-7343 GCA_046717065.1 Arthrobacter sp.
GCCCAGTAGTCCTGGCCACCAAACAACTTATCTATACAAGGAGAACCGTGGCTCAGAACGAAGAGACCACCGAAGCCGTTGAGGCTGAGGAAACCCTGACCAGCTACACCTCTGAAAGCTCAGCTGCTGACGCCGCTGCGCCGAAGAAGGAGCGCCCGGCACTGACCGTTGCCGGCGCAGCTGTTGGCCGCCGCAAGGAAGCCGTTGCACGCGTCCGCGTTGTTCCAGGCTCCGGCAAGTGGACCATCAACGGCCGCGCGCTGGACAACTACTTCCCGAACAAGCTGCACCAGCAGGACGTCAACGAGCCCTTCAAGATCCTCGATCTCGAAGGTGCCTACGACGTCATCGCCCGCATCCACGGCGGCGGCATCTCCGGCCAGGCCGGTGCGCTGCGCCTCGGCATCGCCCGGTCGCTGAACGAGATCGACGTCGAGAACAACCGCGCCACCCTGAAGAAGGCCGGCTACCTCTCACGTGACGCCCGCGTCATCGAGCGTAAGAAGGCCGGCCTCAAGAAGGCCCGTAAGGCTCAGCAGTACTCCAAGCGCTAAATCCGCTTACACAAAAGCCCGTCCCGCCATTGGCGGGGCGGGCTTTCCTGCGTTTGGCTGTCTACCTGTCTGCGTTTGGCTGTCTACCTGTCTATAAGTCGGTACACGGTGGTATCGCCCAACTTTTCGGACTGAAAGTTGCCTTCAACCCAGCGAGAGATGGCAGCCGATGCATCTTCCGCTTCTTGCACTTCCAAAAAGGCTTCTTGTTCAACGAAATAGCAGATTTCCCCAGCCGCCACCTTGTCCTTGAAATCCCCAAGGGTCGGGGAAGGGTCGCTGCCGGCAAAACCTCCAAGTGGCATAACCGGGCGTTGAGAATCGAGTTGCAAGCGCGCGGCCGTCTGACTCGCATAGCTGGCGGCGGCCCACGTGCAACCCTTGGAATTAGCCAAGGCATTCACCACGGCTTCTTCAGGCACTCGCCCGAAGGCTATGTCGTGGCCCCACGGAAGTTCGTTGTTTTTGAGTGACCGCAGGAGGTGGCTAATGCTCGCCTGGTTCTTGGTGGGCACACCCGACAAGGGATTGGAGCCGTTATGCCCAACCGTGACATTGTGAATAGAGGTAGCAATAGGACCGCCTAGGAGTGCAAGACCCAGCAGGCAGGCGGCAGAGGCCTCAATTGCTGGAGATGGCGGCTTGACGATGAGAGCAGCGAGGGCAAGCACCCCTACGCCTATGAAGGCTGTGGGGATCCATACTGGCCACTCCGAGGTTCCCCCGAGGATAAGCCACGACGTCAGCAGTCCGATCATGGCTATTACCGCTCCGCAGATGCGCGCTTGCAAGGAACAGCGATTAAGGATGAGGGTCTCCACCGCAAGTCCTAGTACGAGGGCTAAGGGTGGCGCGAGCGCAACTGTGTAGTACGTGTGAATCTGATTTCCCATGAAGCTCAACAGCAAAAATGCAGTAATCAGCCAAAGTCCCGAAACTACGACTAATGCTCCGGTTATGCACGGCTTTGGCAGTTTTTTCCGGAGCAGGGCCATCACGATGACGGCCACAACTGCGGTGAACAGCAACCACGAGGCCTCCTGGTTGTAGTTAGCGTTCAGCAACCTGAACAGGCCAGCGTCGCTTTCTACCGTGCGAAATTGGGCCGGGACCTGCATGGCAGCAGAATCCTCTCCGCTGCCAACGATCCGGTCGATGCCGTTGTACGCGAGCGTCAGATCGAGAACGCTGTTGGAGGGCGACCCGCCTACATAAGGCCGTTGGTCAGAAGGAATGAGGTCAACGATGGTCATCCAGAGACCCCCCGTCAGCACCATGGCGGCTATGGCTGTGGCTGAAGTGGTCAACCGCCGCTGCCACCTTTGACGGCTGAATATGATGAATGCTAGACCTAGGGCGGGGACGTTGAGCATGCCCTGAAGTTGTTTCGTCATGAACGCCAAGCCGATCAAAGCTCCCGCGAGAACAAAAAAACGGCCGCGACCAGTCTCGATGGCATGGAGAGTAAACCAGACTGACGCCACCATTAGCAGCAGCATCAATGGGTCCGGATTGTTGTATCTGGACATTAGTACGACGATAGGGGTCGTGAAAAAAACGAACGCACCGAAAAGCGCAGCCACGCCAGACACGCATCGCCGAAGGATCAAGTAAATCAGCAGCGTCGTGCCTATGCCAATGATTACTTGCGGAAGCAACAGTGCTAATGGGCTGAACCCAAACAATCTGACAGAGGCGCCCATAACCCAGAGGCTCAATGGTGGTTTATCCACAGTTATGGAGTTGCCCCAATCCGAGGACCCAAAGAAGAACGCCTTTGCATCCATGCTGCCGGCTTGCACAGCCGCGCTATAAAAATAGTTCGCCCACCCGTTGATGCCTAGATTCCAGCCATAAAGGACTGCATTCGCCGCCAGAACGCCCAATAGGCTGGGTCGCTCCCAAACCGGGTCCTCAGGGCGGCCGCGCCAGAACAGGGCCAAGACCGCGAACATTTTACCGAGGAATCCCGGCCATCCCAGGCGATCGATCGAATTCTGTCGACTAACTTTGGAGATCGTAGAGATGGACACCGTCGACCACCAGCTCTCGGAAGTTATTCCTGACCCATTCAGAGATTTCCACGGTTTCATCGCTCAGTCCTCCCCGATCCAGCAGATCCTGCTGCCAAATGAAGTAGCCTACATGGCCCCCTTCGACCAGCGCCTTGAATTGTTCTAGCGTTGGAGCAGGGTCGCCGCCGAGCCAGCCTCCAAGGGGAATGACAGGGCGTCCCAATTCAAGTTGGTAGAGCGCCGCGTTTTGGGCCGCATAGGTGGCTGCAGCCCATCGCTGACTTCCGGTCTCGGATCGAAGAAGCTCGGTTGCGGCGGGGGAAGGTGGCGCGCCTAAAGCGGTCTGTTGTGCCCAAGGAATTTCTCCTTCCCTGATTGCCAGCATGAACCTGGATATCGAATGCGGGTCCTTTCCCAGGGGGCCGGACTGCGGGTTAGTGCCTTTCTGGGGCGTACCTAAGGTATATATGTCTGTGCCCACAGGTCCGATCAGCAGAGATATCGCGAGCACAATGCCAGTGCATAGCCGATACCGCGGCGAGCTGGACGGGATACACCACAACACGGCCACACAGATGCCCGCGCTAGCCACCGATACCTGTACCCACAGCGGCCACTGATCGGCATATTCCATGACTTTTAATGCCATGTATGCGGAGGAGCCCAGCAGGACCGCCCCGATAATCCGGAGGATTAATCTATCCCGGAGCTTCCATATACTGGAGAAAGTCACGGCCACAACAACCGCGAGCGGCGCACCCAAAGAAAAGGTGTAGTAGGTGTGGATCATGGTGCCCATGAAACAAAGCACGAGCAACACCGTAGCAAACCAAAGAGTGGCTATGACCGTAATGTCACGTTGCCGACGAGTCAGCTTGAGGGTGCGGTTCAGCACGATTAGAACAAAGCCGCAGCCAATTCCGGTGACGAGCAGCCACGCAATTTCCTGAGCAAAATTGCCGTTCAGGAGTCTTGGAAGTCCGCCGACCAGTTGGACCGCATCGTTCTCTGTGGTCGAGGCACGATTCCCTTGAGCATTCATCGGAATTTCGACGAAACGTGCCAGGCCGTTGTAGTCCATCGTGAGCTCAATAGAACTGTTATGCACGGATCCGCCAATGTACGGCCGTTGCGACGCGGGAATAAGGTCCACAATGACCAGCCATGTCGCTCCAGTGATAAGAAGTGCTCCTCCTGCCATTAGGAGCTGCGTAATTCGCTGCGAGACCCTACCTTTGCTAAGTGCCAGGACTGCTAAGCACAATGCTGGCAGAACAAGTAGCGCTTGGACTTGCTTGGCCATGAACGCCAATCCCAGGAGCAACCCTGCCAAAGCGAAGGTCCGCAGTCGGCCGGAGTCCATGGCTTTCAGTGTTACCAGCACGGCTGCCACCATCAGGAGTCCCATTAGTGGCTCAGGATTGTTGAAGCGGGACAGTAAGACCACTACGGGGGTCGTGGCATAAACGGCGGCGCCGAAGAGAGCCGTTCGTGGGCCAAAACCGCGTCTTACTATCTTGTAGATCAGATAGCTGGTAGCAACACCCATCAATGCCTGGGGAACAAGTATGCTCCAACTGCTGAGGCCAAAGAGCCGGACGGATAGGGACATGACCCAAAGACTTAGAGGCGTCTTGTCGACTGTGATGAGGTTGCCCCACTCAAAGGAGCCGAAGAAAAACGCCTTCCAATCTTGAGAACCAGCCTGGGCTGCAGCGGAGTAATACGGGTTCGCCCATCCGTTCGCGTCCAATCCCCACAGGAACAAGACGGCCGTCGCCGTAAGGAAGGCCAAGAGTGTTGGCCTCTCCCATCGCTCGTCCTTGGTTGGTCCTCGCCAGAACCTGCATGACAGCGAGAAGAGGTATCGAGTTGGCCTTGGGGCCTTCGCACGTCCTGGCAGCAGCCCAAGGAAGCTATCGGTGGGCTTTGGTGAGTGACCGTCGAGGATCGCGCTCACAGAGCACGTCCACTTGTGGCTACAACCATTGAAACTGCGGCACGTTTGTCACTTCGCCGCACCCTGAACACCCAGAGCCGCAGGAGGACGAACCTCATGAGTGTGGCGAATACGTTGGCGGCAGTTAGTGTCAGCAATTCCAGGTTTGGCGCGGCATCCGGGCTGGCAGCATGCAGTACCAACAATGAAGAGGATGTGACAGTCCAGGCCAGAAGAAAGACGATCAAGCCTTGGAACTGGTGCGTGAACAGCTTCTCGGGGCCGCTGATGCCGAATGTGAATCGCCGGTTGGCAGCCGTGTTGCCAACAGCAGTTAGGAGCAGTGCTAAGAAGTTGGCCTCTTGAGAGCCGAACTGTCCTTGGAAAACGAGATATAGAAGTGCGAAAGCCAGCGTCGAAACTACGCCAACAACTCCGAAGCGCAGCACCTGGCCAAAGAAGCTGGGTCGGTCCACGGGCACAATGGGGCGGCGTCCCAGTTCGGCGTAAATCGCCTGAACGGGAATGACGCCCTTAACCAAAGAGCCAGCGACGCGAGCCATACCGCGAAGGTCGTCGATAGCAGTCTGTTTGATGTCCACCCGGCTGTCAGGATCATCCACCCAGTCGACCGGGATTTCGTGAATACGGAGTCCGGAACGCTCGGCAATGATCAGCAGTTCGGTGTCGAAAAACCAGCCATTATCCTCCACGTGGGGGAGGAGCCGTTTGGCAACATCGGCCCGAATTGCCTTAAACCCGCATTGAGCATCCGAAAAGCGCACTTGCATGGTCCGCCGGAGTAGGAAGTTATAAGACCTGGATATGAATTCCCGCTTCGGACCTCTACTCACGCGCGAGCTTTGCCCCAGTCGCGTGCCTATGGAAATGTCGGAGTGTCCCGAAATTAGGGGCGCAACCAACGGTGGTAGCGCTGCAAGATCGGTGGAAAGATCGACGTCCAGATAGGCGAGGACTTTCGCATCTGAAGCGCCCCAAGCATCTCTTAGCGCGAGTCCGCGGCCCTTAACCTCAAGACGGCGATATTCAACGTTCGGCATGTGCTCGCTAAGGCGAGCGGCAATCACCGGAGTCCGATCGGTGCTTGCATTATCGGCGATGGTGATTTTCCACGTCGACGGCATTTCGTGCGTCAGATATTCGGCGAGCCTTATGATGCTGGTTTCGAGTACCGCTTCTTCGTTGTAGACCGGTACAACAATTTCGAGCGCCAAGCCCCCATAGCTAGGTGTCATGCATGGATCGTACGGGCGGCAAAATGCGGATGACGAGGCTTTTCAGCAAAGACAGGTAACGGCGAAAAGAACCAAGTAGTCCCAGTAATTGCCCCTGCTCAAAGGCAGGTACTCAGCAAGTAGAAGCGGTGAAGACAAGCCACCTACGCAGGTGTCGCCCGCCCCATCCTCTAGACTTGACCGGTGTCTAGATTATTTGGAACTGATGGTGTCCGGGGGCTGGCGAACGGACTGTTGACTGCGGAGCTCGCTATGCAGCTGGCCCAGGCGGCAGCCGTCGTACTCGGCCATGACCGCAAATCCAACGGGTCCCGGCCGCGCGCCGTTGTAGCCCGCGACCCGCGGGCAAGCGGTGAATTCATTGCTGCCGCGGTTGAGGCCGGACTCTCCAGCTCCGGCGTTGACGTTTACGACGCCGGCGTCCTCCCCACCCCTGCAGCGGCCTATCTCGTGGCGGACCTGGACGCTGACTTCGGCGTCATGATCTCGGCCTCCCACAACCCTGCGCCCGACAACGGCATCAAGTTCTTCGCCCGCGGCGGCCAGAAGCTCCCCGACGAGGTGGAGGACGCCATCGAGGCGCAGATGTCCAAGGAAGCAGTACGCCCGGTCGGCGCCGATGTCGGACGCATCCAGCGATTCTCGGATGCCGAGGACCGCTACATTGTCCACCTCCTCCAGACCCTGCCGCACCGGTTGGACGGACTTACGGTGGTTCTGGACTGCGCCCACGGTGCTGCCAGCGGTTGCTCGCCCCAGGTCTTCAAGGACGCCGGCGCGAATGTCATTGTGATCGGTGCTGACCCGGACGGCCACAACATCAACGACGGCGTCGGCTCCACCCACCTTGGTCCCCTCAAGGAGGCCGTCGTCAAGTACGGCGCCAACCTGGGAATCGCCCACGACGGCGACGCAGACCGCTGCCTCGCCGTGGACCACGAGGGCAACGAAGTGGATGGCGACCAGATCATGGCCATCCTCGCCGTTGCGCTGAAGGCGTCGGGCAAGCTCAGGGACGATGTCCTGGTGGCAACTGTCATGAGCAACCTCGGGTTGAAGATCGCGCTCCGCGAAGCGGGCATCAGCATCCGCGAAACCGCCGTGGGGGACCGCTACGTCCTCGAAGAGATGCGCGACGGCGGTTTCAACCTGGGCGGGGAACAGTCCGGCCACGTAATTTTCGCCGACCACGCCACTACCGGCGACGGCGTGCTCACCGGACTGCAGATCGCAGCCCAGATTGCCCTGACCGGAAAGCCGCTCAAAGAACTCGCTACGGTGATGACCAAGCTTCCCCAGGTCCTGATCAACGTCAAGGGTGTGGACCGCGCCGGAGTGAAGAGGAACGAGGTCCTCGCTCAGGCTGTGGCGGCAGCTGAAGCCGCTCTCGGTGACACCGGCCGCGTCCTGCTCCGTCCCTCCGGTACTGAGCCCGTGGTACGCGTGATGGTTGAGGCTGCCGACGAAGAGACCGCCCAGTCCATTGCCGAACACCTTGCCCAGGTGGTCCGGGCAGAGCTCGCTTTGGAACTCATCTCCGAATAGGTCCCTGAACAGCAAAGCGGCCCCCCACCAACAA
>JBKJVX010000219.1:0-12775 GCA_046717065.1 Arthrobacter sp.
AGCTAGTGGGGTGACGAAGCCAGTGTCCGCCGTTGCGTAGACCTGGAAGGATGTGTTCTTGACTGCTTGCTTCCCGATAGGGTCCCAAGCGACCGCCGCAGCGAATGTGAAGGTCACGAGGGACCCCTTTCGGTTATTTGGTGCGGAGTTCCCAACCGATTTCGCCAGCGATGTGCTGGGCGGAAGCGTTGGTTTGCACACTGATGTGGTTGTTGATGACGCTGCTGGTCATGGACGGGCCGGTGGGGCCTGCCATGCCAGGGCTTGGGGCGCCGGCCATGGGGGAGTTGATGACGTCGTTCATGTTCAGGCCCGCGTTGATGGCTTTGAGCCACGGCAGGTTCGCTTTGGTCTGCGGTTCGTTCGTAAGGAACTCTCCCGAGCGGACCTTCAGGGGGCGGCCGTTGACCAGTGCGAGGATGTTATCGACGTTCGGCCGTGACGGTGGGCGCCCAGGGATGACGCCGCCGCCAACCATGCCCATGATCGAAGCGACCGCGCCGCCCGTGAAGCCGCCGGGGGCGAACGCGCCCGGATCGAACGCCGTCATACTCGGGTCGTCCGCCGAACCTCCACCCGTCACCTGGGTATCGATCTTGCGCACAATGCTGATCAGGATGTCCTTGCGGGACGGGATGTTGTCGATGGCGCCCTTGAGCTTTTCGGCTTCGGACTTGGCGTAGTTGTCGATCCACGTCTTGATGTCCACGCCCGGCGGGATCTTGAGGACTTCGCGGGTCAGGTCGATTGCCTTCTGCCCCGTAATGCCCATCCCGTCAGCGGCCTTGATCATCCCGTCGTAGGTCTTCTGCATTTCGCCTTGGACCTTCGCCTGGGCGTCCGCGCCGGGCCCAGCTACCGACTCGGCGAGGTCGATGCCTGAGCGCATGACGTCTTGGAACTTGGCATTCAGTTTCTGGCCTGATTCTGTAGCCAGATCGAAGTCCGTGCCGGTGTCGTTCAGCGCGTTCGACACATCGACGTTGCCCTTGGCGAGGTCGGCCAGTGCCGTGCGCGCCTCTTCCGTTGACTGGTTGAATTTCGTTGTCGCGTCACGGGTGTTCAGGGTCGCAAATCCGGCGGCGAGCATCCCGTCGAGGACCTTCTCAAGGTCCGTGGCGAGGCCCTGTGCGGACACGCCGGCTTCTGTGAGTGACTCTTGCAGTGCGGGACTGATGGGCACTACCCGGCCGGCCGAGTCGGTGAACTTCTCGGTCGCGCCCTTGGCGTCCAGCATCACCTTGGGGATCTTGCCCACGGCCAGTTCGAGGAGCTCGTGAGGCTCCAGGGAAACGCCAGCGGTCCTAGCGAGGCCCTCGAGTGCGTCCTTGTAGCCGGGGAGCTTGTCGAGGGCGTCCTGCGCCTCCATCCCGTTCGCCTTGAATTCCTTCGTCAGCGCTTCGAATGACTTGGCCGCAACCTCCGGCGCGCCGTTCTTGGCCAGCTCGCCCATCTGATCGCCAAGGCCCTTGAGCCGGTCTTCAAGCTGACCGATTTCGCCCTTCGGCAGGCCGAGGAAGTCCGTGAAGCCTTGGAAGAACAGGTTCGCGGAGTCGTTGAAGTCCTGGTTTGCGAGGCGCTTCACAGCGTCAGCGGTGCCGTTGATATTGGTGACCGTCTCAGCGCCAGCGAACTTGTCAAAGCCCTGAAAGACGCTGTCCAGATGGGACGCGTCAATCTTCTTGCTGTTATTGGCGAGCCCGAGGATCGCCTGCCCATACTCTTCGGCAGTCTTGACATGCTTTTCGCTGAGGAACGCGGCGGCGACCTGCATTACGCCGAGGACGGCACCTGCAATCCCAGCTGCCTTGCCGACCATGCCGATCGCATCCGCTGCGCCCTCATTTGACTCGCGGAGCTCAGCGAAGGCGTCCTTTATCTCCATGACTTTCGGGAACAGGTTGAGGAATGTTCCCCCAACTAGGGCCGCCGCGCCTGCCACGGCAGCGAGCCCCATGCCCGCCTGCAGGATGGGCGCGGGGATCTGGCCAACCCAGTCGACCAAGCCCTCGAAGTTCTTGACGAGACCGCGGAGGACGTCATTGACGCCGGAGCCTGATTTGAGGAACACGGAGTCCATAGACCCGCCGAGCTTCTCCATGTCGCCGGAGAGGTTGTTCTGCTTCAGAGCGGCGGTGTTCGCCGCGTACCCGAGCTCGTTGACTTCCCCCGTCATCTTGTGCACGCCATCAGCGCCCGCGTTGTACAGCGAGACTGCGGCGCCGAGCGCTTCGTTGCCGAAAATCTGAGCAAGGTGGGCGTTCCGGGTCATCTCGTCCAGGCCGCCGAGACGTTCCTGCAAGACCTCTCCAGCCCCATCGAGGCCGATGAACCGGCCTGCCGTGTCCTTGAAGCTGATCCCCAATTCGTCCATGAGGTTCTTGGTCTTCTCGGCCGGGTTCGCCATGGAGACAAACATGGCCCGCAGTGCCGTGCCAGCCTTCTCGCCGATGATGCCGGACTTCGCGAAGAGTGCGATCGTGCCGGTGGTCTGCTCGATGGAAACGCCCATGGCCGCGGCCGGTACACCAGCGTAGGAGAGTGCGAGGCCCATGTCACGGACGGAGCCCTGAGCCTTGCCCGCACCAGCCGCGAGGAGGTCCGCGATGTGCGGGATGTCCTTGCCAGACAGTTTGAACTGGGTCATGGCAGAGGCTGCATACTCGGCGGAATCTGCGACGCTCAGCCCGCCGGCGGCGGCGAGTGAGAGCGCGCCGGCGAGGCCGCCGCCCATGATGTCGGCGTTCTCAACACCGGCCTTGGACAGTTCCTCAATGCCCTCGGCGGCTTCCTTTGCGGAGAATGATGTGTCAGCACCGAGCTTCACGGCGAGGCCGCGGAGCTCGGTCATTTCGGCGCCGGTGGCGTGGGTGGCCGCCTGCACGGACGACATCTGCTTGTCAAAGTCGGCGTACGACTTGACCGCGACGCCGACGCCGACGAGGGCGGCAGTGCCGAACCCGAGCAGTGTCGCCCCGGCCGTGGACCATGCCTGGCTGTGGTCCTGCGCGGACTGGGCGAGCTTTCCGAAGGTAGAGTTGGCGCGCATGGCAGCCTCTTCCGCTTTCGCCTGCGCCTGCGCGTAGGCTTCAGCGGCGGCGGATGCCTTGGCTTTGGCGGTGACTTCCTTGGACGCGGCGAGTTCGGCAGCGTTCGCGGCTTGCTTGGCGGCCGTAGCCTGAGTGTCGTAGGCAGCCTGCTGCTTCTGGGTCATGACGCCCATGGAGCTGGACTGAAGGTCGTTGGCTTTGCGCGGGGCTTCAGTAGCGCGGGCCTCAGCGGCGAGGCGCTTATCGGCGGCGACGGCCGCCGCAGCGCTGGCCGCGCGCGAAGCTGCGGAGGCCTTCTCTGTGGCGGCGATCGTGGCGGCGGCCGTGGCCTTCGTAGCCTCCGCCATCTTCTCCTGTGTGGCGAGGAACTGTGCGGCGTTGGCCCGAATCTCCATGACAACAGGGGGCAGAAACGACATGGAGGCCTCCAGGGCTGGTTAGTATTTGATGTGCTTGGCCCAGTTCGCTGCTGCGATGGCGCCCATTTCGTTCCGGAGCTTCGCGGTCGCGGGTCCGAAGTAGGGGTAGGCGCCGGTCGGTGCGAGGCCGAGCTCGACGCGGCGGCCGTACTTGGCGGTCGGCGCTACTTTGGTGCTGTATTCGCCCATGGCAAGGTGCGCGAGACCGGCGCCCATGATGGAGCGGCGCAGGTTGCCGGTCACGACGTTGGGTTTGTTCCCGCCGACGTGCGGTTGGCCCTTTTTGTGGGAGCCTTCGAAGTTGCCGCGGGCGTCCTTGATGAGGCGGAGCGAGGCTTCTGCGACGTTCGCTTTCGCGGCCGCGTCCACCTGTGCCCCGGCCCGGATGAACGCCCGCTGCAGCTCATCCATGCCCACCCATGCGGCGTCAATTTCGGTCATGGGCGGGCCTAACTGATGGTGGGCGTGAAGTCCTTGCCGAGGGGCTGTTGTGCGGTCGGCGCCCGGTACATTTCTTCGATCTTCAGGAGCATCTCAATGACGTATTCCGGGGTGTCCATGAAGTCCGCGTAGGTCCCGCCGAACGTCTTGATCCAGACCCGCGCCTTGAGGAGGTTCAGCGATTCCGGCGAGAGTTCCGACGCTTGCCGCTCGCCCCGGATCGCGTCTTGGATCCTCCGGGACGCCCAGTAAAAGAATCCTGATCTTCGAGAGTCTCTTTGCTGATCTCAAAGTCGGCGGCGACGTCAGGGTTTTTGAGCTTGTCCACGGCGTCATTGAGGGCGTCGGTGATGTCGCCGGGGATGTCGAGGAGGTCTTCCCACGTGGCCGGGAGTGGGAAGTCGAGGGTCCAGGACTTCAGCCATCCCCACGTGGTGGCGTACTGAAGGTGCTGGAGCGTTTCCGCTTCGTGCTGGGTGAGGCGCAGCGCCGGGCCGGTCAGGCCGGGGTTCTCTTCAACCTCACCGGTCGGCGATTCGACGGTGCGCGCGACGCAGAGCTTGGCGAGCAGGTCATCAGCGCGGTACAGCAGGGCTTTGGCGGGGATGCGCCGGCGCGGGGTGAGCTCGGTGCGGTCGTACAGTTCTGCGGTGCCGCCGGGGATGGTGACTGTGGTGCTCATGGGGATACTCCTGGGGATACGGGGCAGCGGCGGACGCCCGATGATGGGACGCCCGCCGCCAAGGTTGGCTAGTACACGGTGGATTGTGCGTTGAGGATCTTCGCCTGAATGGGCGAGATCTTCCCGTCGAGCGCGTCGGTGGCGTTCGCGATGGCCTTGAAGCCGGACGAGATGGTCGCGTAGGACGTATTCGACCCGGACGGTGACGCTGTGTCGTAGGCGATCTTCGAGCACTGGAGCGTCAGCGGGTGCGTCGCGTCGCCCTGCTGGTAGATCGACACGGCCAGCGTCGGCTGGGTGTTGGCCAGGAGTCGCGTGAGGTCCCCGTCGGCGGTGCCGTCGTAGATGGCCATCAGTGAGCCGGAGACGGTGAGCGGGCCTGCGAAGATGGCCAGCGGGGACTGTGTGCCGTTGAGGACTGGAATGGCCTCACTGGCGCGCTTGATGTCGAGGCTGCAGTCGCTGTACTGGGTTGCCGCGACGCCGCCGACGGTGATGGTCGCCGTGAACGGTGGCATAGGCGGCAGGGTGGACGGGGTGTTCGTCGGTGCGTTGATGAACACGCCCGGCAGGCCCATCCATGTGGCGTCCACGGTCGGCAGGGTGTTGGCCTTGATGCTGATCTTCAGGCCACCGATAACCATGCCGGGGATCTGTACGACTTTGCCGTCGAGCTGGTACAGGAAGCCGGTGTAGCTGGGCGGCTGGCCGTTGAGGGTGGCGCTGGCGGTGTTGTTCAGGGACGTAGCGTGGACGTGGCCCGCCGTGGCGGGCGGAGCGCCCGTGCCAGTGTTGGCGCCAATGTCGGTGTAGGAGGTCACCGCGCCGAGCGTAGCCACGAGGATGTTCTGTCCGCCTGCGGTGGTGCCGCGGTAGACCTTGTAGCCGGTTGCGCCGGTGATGGCGACCCAGCTGAGCGGCTGGGAGGATGTTGCGCCCGTGAGGGTGGCGGTGACTTCGTTGGAGCCGAGGCCTTCACCGTTCGCGGCGGTCGCCGTGATCTTCCAGTAGGTCGCGCCGGCCGGGAGGGTACCGCCTGTGGTTGAGGTTGCGCCAAGGGTAAGGACCGGTGCGGTGAGGGACGTGACGGTGTCGGCGCCGCCGAGGATGGCGAGCAGGTGCGGCATGATCGTGTCCGCGTAGAGCATCGTCTTGTAGGCCAGCGTGTCGTGGCGCATGCCCTGCGTCTGGCCGTAGTCGGTGGCCATCATGCCGCGGAGGGCATTGTCGGTCAGGGGCGTGACGTTGGGGTCCCACTTGGGGGAGTCCACTGGAATCCACATGGTGGGTGCTGCGACGGCGGTGCCGTAGGTGATTTCCTTGGCGAGTCCGAGCCACTGCTGGCTTGCCGGAGGGGGTGTGGGGGGCATGTCAGGGTTGCTTAGTTTTCTGTGGGGTCGGCGGGCGCCGGGCTGGATGTGCGGGAGGGCTTGGGAGGCTTCGGCGTGGGAATCAGTGAGCCGTCGGAGTTGCTGGGCTGAGGCTCTGCAACGACTTCGGTGAGTTCCGGGTGCTCGTACGGCTCATCGGTCTGGAGCGAGTCGCCGGGGTGGGCTTCTATCGTGGAGCCGTATGGCGGTGTCTCGCGGTCTGCGGGGATGATGAGGGCGTTGACGCCCTGCGAGAGCCCGGTCAGGATCCGTGGGTAAGCGCCGGTGAAGTGGTATTCGGTCATGACGGGTTCTCCTAGAACATGGACAGGTAGGACGCGGCACTGATGGGCGGCGCCTTGGTGGCTGGCTTGGTGATGCGACGGCGGTACGTGCGGGGTTTCGGGGTCACGGCGAGCCTGCGTAGTACCTTCTGCCGGGACGCGACAGTGGGTCTGGCACTCTTGCGCGTGAGTCGCGGCTTCGTGCCGGACACGCCCGCGTAGCGCCGGTGGTGCCTGCGTTCCACCTGAACCTTGCGGCGGGCCATGCGGCTCTTCGTGGCTCTCTGTCCGGTCTGGGCCCTGCGGGCTTGGCGGGATCGGACTCTGGCCATCAGGCGTTCACGATCTCCGTGACCTTGAACTCGACCCTGACCCACGAGCGGACCTTGCCGCCGCCATGGTCCCAGTGGGGCAGGTCGCGGCTGATCTGGATGCCCTGATCCTGGTTGGCAGCTTCGAAGATCGGGCCGGCAGCATTGCAGCCGAACGACCGGTCGGAGCGCATCCTGACCACAACAGCATCCAGAAGAGTGTTTAGTCCGTCGACCCAGACGTCCTTATCGGCCACGCCAAGGTCGGACGGGATCAGGTACTGGTAGAGCAGTACGAGCGAAACGGTGTAATCGACCTGCTTCTTGCCGCCGAACTCGCCGCCGAGCGCGATGCGTGACTCGGTGTAGTTGTCCAGGTGGAGGAATCCGGGGGTGCCGGGGATGTCCGCGGTCTGCCAGTTATCTCCGGACATCTCCCATGGGGCGTCCTTGTACAGCTTCGTGATGCCGGGCGTACCGGTGAGGAAGGACTTGATGGCGGCGGTGATGGTCGTTGCGCTCATGGCAGTCCTTCAGCTTGGTGGGGGAGCCCCGCCACGTATCCCCACATGAGGGGGCTCCCGGAATGTGGGGTCAGGCGCTTCGCCGGTAGGGTGCGAGCAGGTCCAGGGCCATGTCCATGTCTGAGGAGACGCCGTGTTCGAGCCGGTCCACACTGTCCGGCTGCGAAGAGGTGGAGGAGATGACGATGGATTCGGAGCCGCGGGTCTTGATCAAAGATTTGGTGATCAGGATGACGGCCTGCTTGATGTCCTGCGGGAACGCCGTGACGGTGTCGCCGATGCCGTACGTGCCCACAATGGGGGTGGTGACGGGAACGAGCGTGTTGATGGCGATGTTCGACGGGACGTAGGACATGTCCACGGTCAGCGTCTCGGCATTGTTGGGGGACTGGATGTTCTGTTGCTGGCCGGGCATGATGCCCAGCGATGAGGCGACGGTCAGGCTGAGTGCGCCGGGCGCGGCCCCGGCAGTGAGGGCCGTGTTGGCCCAGCCGTTGACGTAGCTGATCTGCGCGAACATGTGCTCGCCATAGTCTGCGGAGACGGGGATGGTGACGACCTTCCGGCCAATCCACAGGTTCGCCGGGGTGGACTGCAGGGCGATCGCTCCGGGGGTGCGGCCAGTCCGGATGTCGGAGATGGCGATGACCGGGGTGTTGTCCAGCGGGACCTTGATGACGGCGCCGAGGGACTTGTCGCGCTGCACACGGTACTGGCCGGCCTGGACGTCGACCGTCGCGGCGATGACCTTCTGGCAGAAGTTGTCCGCGTATGCGCTAGCGCGCTGCAGTTGCATGACGAGGGCGGCCGCGTTCGCTGCAGGGGTCCCGCCGGGTACGAGCTGGGAGACGTCGACGCCTGTGGGTGCGGCTTTGAACTCGGCAGGGGTGACGTAGGTTTTGCGGGTGGAGTAGGTGGCCACGTTGGGTGCGGGGACGACCGTGGATGGTGCCACGTTCTGCGTGAAGACGACTGCCACTGTGGCTCCTAAAAAGTTGAGGGGTGGGGGATGCCCCCGGTGTCCGGGATGAACACCAGGGGCATCAATTCACGTCCTAGCTGGCCGCGATGTTGCTGATCACGGCGCAGCCGACGGGAGCCCGGTTGATGAGGGCGGAGGTCGAGAAGACCTCGCCGTCGTTACGCGGGCCGCCGCCAGCGACGCCAGCGTTGCGGTTGGCCGCGTACTGGTAGTCCTGGACGTCGTCGAGCTGACGCATTTCGAAGACGTTGGAGATGTCCGCGCCAGCGAACGCTGCACCGGAATCGGACACGGCGAGCATGGTGCCCGGCGCCAGGTGGGGCATCACAACGAGCGGGACGGGGATGCCGCCAGCTGCCTTGTTGATGTAGGAGCCGATGTAGCCGCCGGCCGTGATGTTGTTGCGGCCACTGTCATTCGGGGTCAGGAACGTCGTTCCGCCGCCCGCGCTGGCCAGCAGCAGCTTGGAGATGCTGGTCGCTTCCTGTGAGGAGATCAGGTAGCGGGACGGGGATGCCTGGATGGTGTTGAACAGGGAGCTGTTCACGTCGTCGATCTCGGGGATCGACTGGCCGGAGACGGTGAAGGCCGCGCCATCCAGGGACTTGAACGTGGCACCGGAGCCAGTGCCGCCGCCGCGGGTCACGAGGCCCGTTGCGCCGCCGGTCGCGTAGTCACCCGCGAGGGTGGCGAGCAGGCCGTTGAAGTCCGTAGCCTTGGCTGAGGAGTCCGTGGCAGGTACAGCAGACGGGGCGGTGCGGAACAGTCCGGGAATGTTCGGGACAACGGTTGCGTGGGCAACCGGGATGGCCGTGATGGTCACCTTGTTCACCGTCGTGGTGGTGTAGTAGAAGTTGTTCACGTACCAGTCGTAAGCAACAGCACCCACGACGGCCGTGGTCGTGGCCGTACCGGAGTTGGTGGTGCCCGCGCCGGTGGTGACGGTGCCGGCAGCGGATGCTGCGGTGGAGCCGCCGTAGTTGAAGTTCGAGCCGGTGCGTGCGGCTACCTTGACCGGGATGGCCGTGGTCGCTGCGATGGCGCCGCCCGTGGTGGACGTGGTGACCGTCGGGGTGGCCGGGGTGCCCAGCGCGAAGACCTGGCCACCGAGGAGCTTACGCTCAGCGCCGATCTTGTACTGGTTCAGGGTGTTCATGACCGCTACTGCGTGAGCGTCAGCGTAGCCCTTGGCGAAGTTGATGGCGTCGCGGGTCACGGTGTAGCCGTAGCCAACCTTCCCGTACGGGGCGGAGACGTCCAGCTCGTTGAGCAGGGCCAGCGGGGAGGCATAGTCGAACGCAGTGCCGGGGTCGGACTGAAGGTTGGTGATGTCCGTCAGTACGCGCCACTGGCAGAACTTGGCGCCGTCGGTGGAGGATTTGCGAGGGATGGAGTCCAGGAACGGGGTGTTGACCGGGATCAGGGACACCATGTCGCCAAGGTCAACACCGACAATGCCGGTGGCGGAGGTAACGCCTGAGGTCTGCGCCTTGATCAGCGCGAGGGTTTCGAGGGTGGTTTCGTCGTGGTTCACGGCGGGAGCCTTTCGGGATGTTTTGGGGGTTGCCGAAGTGCCCGCGTGTCTGTGGCGGGCTGGCAGGTGGGGCGTGGGCTAGTTCTTGAACCGGTCTTTGATCGCGGCGAACGCGTACGCCTGTGTGGCGTTTGCGAGCTTCGTCGGGTCGCCCGATTCCTTGGCGATTTCGACGGACTTGGCCAGGGTGGTCAGTTCGTCGTTGTCGGCGCTGCGCTTGGCAATGCCGGCTTCTCCGGTGGCCCCGTTCAGGAGGGGGCTTTTCCGGTCGTCAGGTTCACGCCCGTATGCTTCGACGCGCTCCTTCAGGACCTTCACTTCGTCGGCAAGATCGGCGGCGTGCGCGATCTTCTCCACCAGCGGGGCGAGGGCCTCTTTGAGCAGTGCGGCAACATCAGGTGCCTGTGTGACGGTTGGTTCGGTCCCCGCCGATTTTCCGATCGGGGACTTGATGGTTTCGGTGCCGGGGATGAGCTCTTCGTCGTCGCCGAGGGCTTCGGCGGGTGCGCCATCTTCGGGCTGGATCTCGTCGGCTGGTTCGGTGACGGTCTCTTCGGCGGCGGCTTCGACTGCCTCCACCTCAGGCTCTTCAGCCTTTTCGGCTTCGACCTCTTCGGTGGGGGCGGCGGAGCCGGAGTCAACGATGGTCAGGGCGTTGGGCTTGATGACGCCCACGAGCTTGCCGCTGGCGTCATAGACGGCCATGAGCGAGCCGCCCTTTTCGACTTCCTCCACCGCGGCGGGCTCTTCGCCCTTCGCGACTTCGAGGACCGGCAGCTCAGCGTTGATCGCCGCGTCCGCGATGATCGTGGCGGCTGCGTCCTTTTCGACGGTGGTTTCTTCTGTGGTTTCTTCGGCCACGGGGGTTTCCTTTTCTACGGGGGCCTCTTCCGGGGCCGGGAGAGATGCGAGTACTTTTTGAATGGCTTCGGCTGCGTTGCGGAGCGCGGATTCGTTGGCGCTGGACAGCGCGCGCCCGGCCTTCAGGATCGACGTGAGGTCTTCGAAGGCTGCGAGTTCGGCCGGCGCCGGTTCCGCGTCGGATTCCTTGATGAGCTCCCGCACAAGGTCGGGAGATATCAGGCTGCCGGTGGACTTGGCGAGCAGGAACCGGTGACCGTTCGCGGCCTTGCCGACGAGGTCGACGCGGTCAATGTTCACGTCCACCAGTTCGTTCATGTCTTCGGGGATGGTCATGGTTGGTCAGCTTTCGCGGGTTCGGTTTGGTCGGATGCGCTTGGCCGTGCCTTGCGGGGAGAATCCGGTGAAGTGCCCGGACTTGTACATGTCCCAGGCGATGTCATCGAGGATGGTGCCGATGAGCCAGTCGCCGGACTTGACCACCACGCCGTCGCCGAGGTCCCAGTCGGGGCCCCTGTAGATGTACGACTCCACGACATCCGCGTGCCCCTCAGAGCCGTTCTCGTGGAACAGGCCGATGGAGCGGGAGGACTTGTTGAACTCCCATGCGGCTTTCTCCAGCTGTGTTGGGCTGAAGAAGTCGCGGGAGCCGTCGGCGCCGGTGGCGATGCGCGGGTCAGGCCCCGCCTGGTAAGCGATGCCGTGGAGGTATCGCTGTTCGTCAGCCATTGGCGGGAGTCCCTTCAAAATGTGGTGAGGCGGCGCAGCGGCAGCGGGGGTGGATCGGCGGTTGCCGGGAGTCGGTGACGTCGTGCGGGTTCGCCGCGGCAATGGTCGAGCATGTGGGGCAGGCGCCCGCGGAGATGACGAGATCCCATTGGGTGACGCCAGCTGCCTTGTACTGGTACATGGCCGACTGGTTGAGCATCCGGGCGGACTCGGTGTGGGCGATCAGCTCGGCGCGTTTGGGATCGCCAATGATCTTGGTGAGTGCCCGGCTGATGTCGTCCACGGCTTCGCCTGCGTTCACGCCGTCAGCGATCGCGTAGGCGACCTTGTTCACGGTCGTGTCCGTCAGGCCCTTCAGGGTGATCTGCGCGTCGGTGATGGTTTCTTTCCAGCCGAGCGCGGTGACCTTGTTGGAGTCGGCCATGCCCGGCGCCCAGTCGTCCCAGCCGGTGGGGATCTTGCCCATCTGCACGTCCGCGGCCAGGGTGCCGACGTTGTACGCGTCGGCCCACGCGGCGAGCATGACCTGATTCAGGGTGGAGGGCTGCACGGTCCCAGCGAGAGCCCTGCGGGCCACCTGCCGGAACACGTCCATGCCCTTATCCCCGATGCCGTTCACCGCTGTGACGGCGTTGGTGAGGTCCTGCGCCTTCCACATGTTCAGTAGCGACTCTTGGACCTTGGGGGACCAGTAGTCCGTCAGGGCGAGGTCTACGACGTGCTGGGGTGCCAGGACTGGGGGCTCATCCCGCCAGCTAGGCGTACCAGCTTTTGGGCCAGCATCAGTCCCGCCGAGCGGCTCGTCTTTGGCGAATTCTGCCCGCGCCTGATCGTTCAGGTGCTTGGCGACGGGCTCCGGGATGGACTCGAACTCGAAGTCCCGCCACTTGCCGGACTTGGCCCGAGCCTTGGTGAAGGTCCGGAACTTGGCCAGCTCACGGGAGGCAGCCTTCGCGAGCTCATCGCTGGGCAGGTCCGCCGCGAGTTCCTGCCGGAGGGCCGGGAATCCTTCGAGGTGTGCCGGGTCGAACCATGCGAGGGTTTCGCCGTCTTCACCGTCGCCGGTGTTGATGGGGATCGCCGATTCGGTCGGGACCTTGAAGACATGGCCGGAGTAGTTCCCGTCCGGGGTGGTCCATGTGGCGGACAGTTGGGCGTCTGCCGGGAAGTCGAGCCCGGTTTCTTCCTCCCATTCGCGGATGGCCGCCGCCTGCGGGGTTTCGTCCCCGTCGAGGTGGCCGCCGGGGAACTCCCACCGGCCTGCGGCGGGGTCCTCCGGGTCGAGGTAGCGCTGGATCATGAGGACGCGGCCCGTGTCGGACGCCTTGATAGCAGCTCCGGCGACAGTCACACCGCCCTTCTCCAGTTCCAGCTGGTCAACGCCCGTGATGCCGGTCGCCGAGGTTACGCCTGCGGTGAGTTCCTTGGTCACCGGAAGCGGCGCCGGCGCTGCGGGTAGTTCCGCCCCTTGTGCGGGGGCTTTCGTTTCCGGGTCCACATTCCCGGCGGCCGCGATCAGCGAACCGAGCGGAACGAATCCCTGACGTGGGAGGACCATGCCGCGGGGCATGGGACGTTTCGCGTCCAC
>JBKJVX010000220.1:0-31995 GCA_046717065.1 Arthrobacter sp.
CCATTTCCGCGGGGGGGGGCGTTATTTTCCCCCGCCGGCCTCCCGCCGTCGTGATGCCAGGGCCGATTGTCCTGCCAGCTGCGCCTGACACGGGTGTGGCTGATGTCTCAGCGGAAGTGCATCCCTCCTGTGGCATATTTAGTGGATGGCAGAATTCAAGCAGTCCACGAAGCTCAACAACGTCCTTTACGACATCCGTGGACCGATCCTTCAGGCCGCCCAGCAGATGGAGGCGGAGGGGCACCGGATCCTCAAGCTGAACATCGGAAACCCGGCACCGTTTGGATTCGAAGCGCCAGACGCCATCCTGGTGGACATGATCCGCCACCTGCCGCACGCCCAGGGCTACAGCGACTCCCGCGGCATATTTTCCGCCCGTACCGCCGTCTCGCAGTATTACCAGACCCGCGGGATCCAGAACATCCACGTCGATGACATTTACCTGGGCAACGGGGTGAGCGAACTCATCACCATGTCCCTGATGGCCCTGCTCAACGACGGTGACGAGGTCCTGATCCCCACGCCTGACTACCCCTTGTGGACCGCATCCGTGGCACTCGCCAGCGGGAAGCCGGTCCACTACCTCTGCGACGAGGAATCCGGCTGGCAGCCCGACCTCGAGGACATGGAAGCCAAAATTACGCCGCGGACCAAGGGCATCGTGGTCATCAACCCGAACAACCCCACCGGCGCCGTCTACCCCGACGAAACGCTGAAGAAGATTGTGGCCCTTGCCGAGAAGCACGGACTGGTGATTTTCGCTGACGAGATTTACGAGAAGATCCTGTACGAGGACGCAGTCCATGTGAACCTCGCCAGGCTCACCGGCGACCACGTCCTGTGCCTTACCTTCAGCGGCTTGTCCAAGGCTTACCGCGTGTGCGGCTACCGCGCAGGCTGGATGGCCATCTCCGGTCCCAAGAAGGACGCAGCCGATTACCTCGAGGGCATCAGCCTCCTGGCCAACATGCGCCTCTGCGCCAACGTTCCTGCCCAGCACGCCATCCAGACGGCGCTCGGCGGCTACCAGAGCATCAACGACCTGATCCTGCCGGGCGGGCGACTGCTGGAGCAGCGCAACAAGGCCTACGACATGCTGAACGCCATCCCCGGCGTGAGCACTCAGCAAGCACGCGGCGCCCTGTACCTCTTTCCCCGGCTGGACCCCGAGGTCTACCACATCCGGGACGACGAGAAATTTGTCCTGGACCTCCTGCGGGAGCAGAAGATCCTGGTTTCCCACGGCCGCGCCTTCAACTGGGTACGCCCGGACCACTTCCGCATGGTCACCCTGCCCAACGTCAAGGACATCGAAGAGGCAGTCGGGCGGATGGGGGACTTCCTAAGCAGGTATCAGGGGAACTAGCCTGTGGAAACGGGCAATTCGGTCCCGTGAACCTTCGCGGAAAGGATTCCCAATGGCCGGCGTCGTCCAGTTCGATCAGCACCCCTCCGAGACCCTTCGGGCGGGGGAGGGGTTCTCGCTGGCAAACGTTGATCCCGACTCCACTCCCGGCTACAGCGGCAGCAAGGTAGACGGAAAGGTCCTCCTGGCAGACCTGGACGACGAGCTGGGCGAGCTGCAGGAAAAGCTGTTTGCCGAGTCACGGTTCGGCGGCCGGAAGCGGATCCTGCTGATCCTGCAGGCGATGGACACGGCGGGCAAGGGCGGCATTGTCAACCACGTCATGGCAGCCATGGACCCGCAAGGGGTCCAGTTCAAGGCGTTCAAGGCTCCGACGGACGAAGAAAAGTCCTACGACTTCCTGTGGCGCATCGAGAAGGAAGTTCCAGCCGCGGGAATGGTGGGCGTTTTCGACCGGTCCCACTATGAGGATGTGCTGATCCACCGCGTCCACGGCTGGACCAGCCCCGATGAGATCAAGCGCCGTTACGGCGCGATCAACGAGTTCGAGGCGCGCCTGCGGGACTCCGGGACGAAAGTCGTCAAGGTAATGCTCCACATCAGCGGGGAGGAACAGAAGGCCCGGCTGCTGGCCCGGCTGGACGACCCCGCCAAGCACTGGAAGTACAGCCGGGGCGACCTCGATGAGCGGGCGTTCTGGGAGGACTACATGGATGCGTACCAGGCGGCCATCGATGAAACGAGCACCCCGGACGCGCCCTGGCACGTGGTTCCGGCCAACAAGAAGTGGTATGCCAGGATCGCCGTGCAGCAGCTGTTGCTGGGGGCTCTGGCCGGACTGAAGCTTGAGTGGCCCAAGGCCGAGTTTGACGTCCCCACCGAGCGGGAGCTGATCCTCCGCTCCTGAATCGTTACAGCGGCTGGTCGCGGGCAGCGGCCAGCCGCTTCCTGGCGCCTTCCAGCCATTCCTCGCAGCGCGCCGCCAGGGCTTCGCCGCGTTCCCACAGGGCCAGCGATTCCTCCAGGCTGGCTCCTCCGGCCTCCAGCCTGCCCACTACCGCGATGAGCTGCTCACGGGCTTCCTCATAGCTCAGCGCTGCGACGTCGTTTCCTGGCTTTTGCTCAGTCATTGGGTTCTCCGGTTTCCGATGTGTGCTGTTCAAGCCTGCCCGTGGACGTGGCGCCGAAACGGCCTTCCGCAACCCGGACCGAGAGCGGCGTTCCCGCCGGCGCCTCCGCCGGGCGGCGCACCACGGCGTGCCCTGAGTTGGCGGAGCGTGCTGCCAGTGCATCAGCGAGTTCGACGACGGCGTACCCCCGGTCGAGCGTCTTCTGCGGGGACAGCGCGCGTACCTGGGCCTTCAGGTGCTCCAGCTGGTCGGCAGCCCGCACCACGGTGGAACTCACCGCCGCCGAGGACCTTCGGAGCAACCGCTCAATCTCCTCGGATCGGTTGGTCACCATGCCTTCGGGTGCAGCCATCACGGGCCTTGAGTGCAGGGAAGCCAGGCGGTCCGACTCCCTGTCCACGAGGCGCTCCATGCACCGGCGCAGCTGCTCACGGGCCTGGCGCACTCCTGCCAGTTCTTCGGAGACTTCCGGCACGATGCGCTTGGCGGCGTCTGTGGGAGTGGAGGCGCGCAGGTCGGCAACGTCATCCAGCAGGGGCCTGTCCGCTTCGTGGCCGATGGCACTCACCACGGGAGTGGAGGCGGCTGCAACAGCCCGGATCAGTTCTTCGCTGTTGAAGGGCAGGAGGTCTTCCAGGGCGCCCCCGCCGCGCGCGATGACAATAACGTCCACCTCCGGGCGGGCGTCCAGGTCCCGCAACGCGCGCACCATTTGGGAGACTGCCGTATTTCCCTGGACGGCAACCTCCCGGATTTCGAACTCCACCGCGGGCCAGCGGAGGGCGGCATTGCGGAGGATGTCCTTTTTGGCATCGGAGTCGCGGCCGGTGATAAGGCCTATGCGATGCGGCAACATGGGCAGCGGCTTCTTGCGGGAGTCGGCAAAGAGGCCTTCGGCGGCGAGGGCCTGTCGGAGCCGCTCGATCCGGGCAAGGAGGTCGCCCAGGCCCACCGGCCTGATGTCCCTGACAAGCATGTTCAGCCGGCCCGTCTTAATCCAAAACTCCGGCTTCAGCAGGGCCACCACCCGGGAACCGCGTTCCAACGGAAGGTTCTGGCGCTCCAGCACTTTGGTCCACACCGAGGCCGGCAGCGAAACTTCTGCGTCAACATCCCGCAAGGTCAGGTACGCGTTGCTGCCGCGGCGGTTGAGTTCGATGACCTGGCCTTCGACCCAGGCCGACGGCGTGCGGTCGATGTGCGCTTTCAGCTTCTGCGAGAGGAGCTGCAGCGGCCATGGGTTGTCGGGGGTGGTTTCGGCGGCCGTCGCCGGGAGGGTGGTGGGGGCAGCCAGTTGCTGGCCGGGGACCGGGAGTGAGGCCTGTTCAGACATGCGAAGTCCCTTGCGGGGCTGGAGCTGAGGGCATGGGGTCCTTCGTCTGTTGTGCGGCGGTCATTCAACCTTATCCATAAGCTGTAGCATCCGGGACTGACAGTGGCCGGCCAGGATGCCCGCCTAGGATAGGTTGACCGCCATCGACCTGAAGGACCTGCTGTGCGCACTTTTGTTTCCGCTGCTGCCACCGTGTTGGCCGTACTGCTCGCTGCTGTGGCAGTTCCGGCCATCTGGCTGGACCGCAGCGTTGTCCAGGAGCAGGGCTTCGTTGAACTGGCGGCACCGCTGGGCAGGAATCCAGAGTTCCAGCAAGGACTGGCAGCGGCCGCCATCGGCACGATCGACACCAGCGCGGTCCCGGACTTCCTCTCGGACCTCGTCCGGCCGGTATTGGAGAACGCCGCGGCGTCCCTGACCGGTCTTCCCGGCTACCCCGCTGCCTGGGAAGAAACGCTCCGCAAAAGCCACCGCCTCAGTTTCGCGGGGACAGACGCCAACAATTCTGAAGTTGCATCTGCTTCATCCCTGCCCCTCGACGTCGCGCGCCCCTGGTGGCGCTGGGCTCCGAGGAAATCTCACGCGCCACCAGGCTTCCCCTGGACCCGCCGGAGCAGACGCTTATTAATGTGGGCCAGCCGGAGCACAAGGAATGGACGGAGCGCCTGCGCACCTTTGCTCCCGCCGGCTACCTGCTGGCCGGGGGATCTGCGGTGGCGCTGCTCCTGGCCCTCGTTGCCGCCCGCCGGCGCTGGACGGTGCTGGTGGCCGCAGGAGTTGGCGCGTTGTTGCTGGCAGCTCTCTGGACGGTGGGCGCGCAGGCAGGCTCCGCTGCAGTGCTGGCTACGGACAGCGGTAATGAGGTGGCTAACATGTTCAGGAATGAGTTCGTCGCGGCGGCCTCCGCCGACTTCCAAACATGGACCTGGGCCGCGGCAACCACCGGTGGGGTACTGGTGCTGGTGGGAATTGTGGCGGGCCTCATACCGCGAAAGCGGGCGCGGGTAACCCGGTAGAATCAAATGATGACCCCCTCAGCTGTTTCCCTTTCGATGCCCACAATCCCGCGTAGGCGCCGCTCTCCTGAGGAAGTAGCTGCTGCAGCCCCCGTATCCGGAACCAAGAAGGTGCTGCTCGCTGCTCCTCGGGGATACTGCGCCGGTGTTGACCGTGCCGTCATCGCCGTTGAGAAGGCCCTGGAACACTATGGCCCTCCGGTGTATGTGCGGAAGCAGATTGTGCACAACGTCCATGTGGTCAGCTCCCTGGAGGAAAAGGGCGCCATCTTCGTTGACGAGACGGACGAAGTGCCCGAGGGCGCTCTGGTGATTTTCTCTGCCCACGGCGTATCGCCGGCGGTGGTCCAGTCCGCTGAGGACCGCGGCCTGCGCACCATTGACGCCACCTGCCCGCTGGTGACCAAGGTCCACAAGGAAGCCGTGCGCTTCGCGAAGGACGATTTCGACATCCTGCTGATCGGCCACGACGGCCACGAGGAAGTTGAAGGCACGGCAGGCGAAGCTCCGGAGCACATCCAGATCATCAACGGTCCGCATGAAGTGGACAAGGTGACGGTGCGGGATCCGGAGAAGGTCATCTGGCTGTCACAGACCACCCTCAGCGTTGACGAGACCATGGAAACGGTCCGCCTGTTGAAGGATCGGTTTCCCACCCTGCAGGACCCGCCCAGCGATGACATCTGCTATGCCACCACCAACCGCCAGGTGGCAATCAAGAAGATTTCCCCCCAGGCAGACCTGGTAATTGTGGTGGGCTCGGCCAATTCCTCAAACTCCGTGAGGCTGGTGGAGGTTGCCCTCGAATACGGTGCCAAGGCCTCCTACCGGGTGGATTTTGCCAATGAAGTTGATGAGGCCTGGTTTGAAGGCGTCGCAACGGTTGGCGTAACGTCCGGGGCCTCCGTACCCGAGGTGCTGGTTCAGGACGTGCTGCGCCTGCTGGCCGACTACGGCTACGGCACCGTTGAGGAAGTCGTCACGGCTGAAGAGGATCTCCTCTTCTCGCTGCCCAAGGAGCTTCGGGCAACCCTGAAGCAGGCCGGCGATGTCAGCCGTGCCCTGGGTGGACGCCGGCCGCGGAGCTAAGAATGCCGGCGTCGAAGCTGGGAGCACAGTGAATGGGCCTGGCAGCTGCGGCTGCCAGGCCCTTTCCTTACCCGGATTCCTTACCCCGGGAGTTCTTACCCCGGAGGCTGCCCTCAGGCGGCCTCGTCCTCGCTTTGAAGTTCAGGGGCGGCCAGCGTGCGCGGTGTGACCTCCACAACCGGAGGAGTCATCAGTCCCGATTCCTCCAGGCTGTTCAACTTCCTGGCAGTGGGAAGGACACGCGCTTCCAGGGTTCCCACCATGGAGTTGTACCGGTCCACGGACGACTTCAGCGAAGACCCCAGCTTGCTGACATTTTCGCCCAAGGTTCCCATCCGGTCGTACAGCTGCCTCGCAAGGTCGAACAGTTCACGGGCGCTGTCCGTCAGGACGTCCTGCCGCCAGGTGAAGGCCACAGATTTCAGCACGGCGAGAAGCGTGCTCGGCGACGCCAGGACCACGTTCCTCGAGAGCGCATAGTCAAGGAGTTCGGCATCAGCCATGAGTGCTGCGGCCAGAATCGATTCGGCCGGGATGAAGCAGATCACCAGCTCCGGCGAGTTGCCGGGGATGTCCCAGTATTTCTTGTTGCCCAATGAGTCCACATGGGCCCGCAGCGCCTTTGCGTGGGCAGCCAGGAGCCCCTGCTGGGAGCGGCGGTCTGTGCTCAAGGACAGCCCGGGCTGCCCCGTCCGGGAATCCATGGACGCGCCGAGCTCCTGCGCCTCGAGGTAGGCCGACAGGGGGACCTTTGCATCAACCACCAACTGCTTTTCGCCCGGCAGCTGAACCACGAGGTCCGGGCGGACGGAAGACTCGCCGCCGGTGCTGTGGACCTGTTCGATGAAGTCGACGTGCCGCAGCATCCCGGAGGCCTCCACCACGCGCCGCAATTGGACCTCTCCCCACTGCCCGCGCGCGCTGTTGGACCGCAGGGCGGACTCCAGGGCATGGGTGGACCGGATCAGCTGCTCATCCGAAAGCCGGGCTTCCTGCAGTTGCTGGGCCAGCTGGCCGTACTGTTCCAGCCTGTCACGCTCCAGGAGCGCCACCTGCTGCTGCACTGCCGTCAGCTTCTCGGCCACCGGCGCCAGGGCACGGAGCACGCTGCCGTCCTGGGACCGTGATTCCCCCAACTCCCGGTTCTGTGCAGCCAAAAGGCGGCGTTCGGCGTCGGCCGCCGCAAACTGTGCGCTCACCTCCGAAAGCCGCGACGACACGGCGTCGAAGTCCTCTTCCACGGCGCGGCTGTTCTTCCGCAGCGCAAAGTAGGTGGCTGCAGCGCCCGCAAGGGCGCCCAGTAACAGCATGAACAAAGCCAGTATCAGCGCAAAAGCATCCATGTGCCCACTGTCGCACGGGGCTGTGACATTTCCCGGAAGCGACATTTCCGCCCGCCGGCCCGGACCCCCCTGCCGCCTGCTGCGGGTAGAATCAATGCTCGTGGCTCTTACTATTGGCATCGTCGGACTGCCCAACGTCGGCAAATCAACCCTTTTCAACGCACTGACCCGCAACCAGGTGCTGGCGGCGAACTACCCGTTCGCCACCATCGAGCCCAACGTCGGCGTCGTGAACCTGCCCGATCCCCGCCTTCAGAAGCTGGCTGAGATCTTCGGGTCGCAGCGACTCCTGCCGGCGCCGGTGTCGTTCGTGGACATCGCCGGAATCGTCAAGGGTGCATCCGAGGGCGAAGGTCTGGGCAACAAGTTCCTGGCCAACATCCGCGAGGCCGAAGCTATTGCCCAGGTGGTGCGCGTGTTCGATGACCCCGATGTGATACACGTCGATGGCAAAGTGGACCCGCGCTCCGATATGGAAACCATCAACACCGAGCTCATCCTGGCTGACCTGCAAACCATCGAGAACGCCATTCCGCGGATCGAAAAGGAAGTCAAGATCAAGAAGCGGGAAGCTGCGGAGCTTGCCGCCATCAAGGCAGCCCAGGCGGTTCTGGAACGCGGCGATACCATCTTCTCGTCCATCAAGAGCGACAAGCTGGAAATGGAACACCTCAAGGAGCTCGGCCTCCTGACGGCAAAGCCGTTCATCTACGTCTTCAACGCCGACGAAGCCATCCTGGGCAGTCCCGAAAAGCAGGAGGAACTGCGGGCGATGGTTGCCCCGGCGGACGCCGTTTTCCTTGACGCCAAACTCGAAGCCGACCTCGTCGAACTTGACGAGGAAGAGGCCCGCGAAATGCTGGAAATGAATGGCCAGGACGAATCCGGACTGGACCAGCTGGCGCGCGTCGGCTTCCACACGCTGGGGCTCCAGACCTACCTCACGGCCGGCCCCAAGGAAACCCGTGCCTGGACCATCCGCCAGGGGGATACTGCACCGCAGGCAGCAGGGGTCATCCACTCTGACTTCCAGCGCGGCTTCATTAAGGCCGAGGTGGTTTCCTTCAATGACCTCATCGAAGCCGGTTCCATGGCCGAGGCCAAGTCCCGGGGTAAGGTCAGGATCGAAGGCAAGGAATATGTCATGGCCGACGGCGATGTGGTGGAGTTCCGCTTCAACGTCTGATTAGGGCTGTTTGCCCGCGTAAACAGTGGGTTTAGCCGTTGCCAGTCCGCGCAGAGTCCGCAGGAATTTTGAGAGCTTGGTTCATCATGGCTCCCGCTGCGGACCTTGTGCGGTCCGTTGTAGGCCAAAGGTGCGAATACGTATTCAGCGTCGTCGTTGCTTTGGCATGACCCAGGGCTCTTTGGACCGTCACGACGTCACAGCCGGCCGCTATCAGCCCGGATGCGTAGAAGTGCCTGAGGTCATGCAAGCGGACGTCAGAGAGGCCCGCGGCCTTCACCGTCTTACGCCACCAGTAGCCTGTCGTGTTCTGGTGCGGAGGCAGCCCACCGTCGCCGATGAAAAGCCACTGATGGACACTATGCACGCCGATATGCTCGACGTGCTGGGCAAGCATCTGCACCAGCCCGTCAGGAATGTGGACCAGCCGCTCTGAACCATACTTCGGGGGAGTGATGGCAACCTCGCCCTTCCCCGCCCGCTGGACCTGCCTCTGAACCTTCAGCGTGCGCCGCAGGAAGTCAATATCGGTGAGCTGCACCGCTGCGGCCTCACCAAGGCGCAGGCCGGCGAAAGCGCACATAGCCACGAATGGCCGGAACTGGACCTCTGCCGATTCCAGGAGCTTTCCCATGTCTTCGGGGGAGGGGATCACCATTGCGTGCTCGGCCTTCCGGCCCCTTGGTAGCGTTACACCGTCCGCAGGGTCCGCGGCCAGCATCTTGTCATTCCGGGCACCGCGCAGCACTGAGCGGACGTTGTTGTATCGCGTCTTGATTGTTCCGGGTGCCAGGCCATCCACAGCCATCTTTTTTACCCAGGCCTCAACGTGAGAGCGTTTTAGCTTTCCGAACTCGACGTCTCCGAACGTGCACGAGCGCACGGCCAGGCTCATTGCCTTTGCAGTGCCGGCCGCCCATATCTGCCGCTGTGACCAGTCAGCGAAAAACGAGTTCAGCGTGACCTTGCCCGATTTCGGATCCACGTAGGAGCCAGTCACTACTGAAGTGGTGACCTCATCCAGGAAGCGCTGAGCGTCTATCTTCCGGGGGAAGTGCTTGGCATGTTCCTTGCCCGCATCGTCACGGTACCGGGCACGCCACCGTCCGTCAGGCCTCTTCTGAATGCTTGCCATTGTCTATGCCGGGCTCTCATCCCAGCCTGCGCTGTAGTCAGCCTCGAACAGGCGTTCCACCTCATCAGGGGAAGCTTCACGCCCTAGATAGAGTCTGACAAATTTTGCCATCAGAGCCTCCACTTCGGGGATTTGTCTGCTGTAGAAATACGTCACCTCTTCGTCACTGACGGGCCAGTTATCTAAACGTTTAGTGATGCCTGCGAGATATTCGGCACCATCGGCAGGGCTACCTTCGATTTCGCGAAACAGTTCCGGATGCCTCTCTAGGTGGTCCACTACCTGCCATATGTCGATCAAGGTCGTCCAAAGTTCTTGGCCCAGTTTCCGAAGGTCTGCGTTTACCTGCATCCGAAGGGTCCGCAGTTGGATTGCTGGTTCTTTGGGCGGCTCACGCACAAGGGCGCCCAAACTAACTCCCAAAGCTCGAGCTATTGCAGCAGCCTCAACAAGCCGCACGGAGCGGGTCCCTTTCTCAATTCGGGAGACAGCTGAAGCGTCAACGCTCATTCCCTCCTTTTCCAAGACAGCCGCGAAATCTCTTTGACTGAGTCCTTGAGCCTGGCGCCCCTGAGCCACGGCCAAACCGAAGAGTTCATCGGTAGTTGCTGGGTTCGGTTGTTGTTGCATGGAGAACATCATATGCGCTTGACAGCAACACGGACAACCGTTAACTTGGAATTGTTCGCACGAACAACGATTGTCAAACAGGACAACAGGAGGACGATATGGCCCTAGCAATTGCAACGCTACTGACGCTGGCTGAGACGGCGGAGCGTCTGAGGAAGTCGGAGGCTCAACTGCGCTGGATGATTCACGCCGGCACCGCGCCACGGTCCGCAAAGATCGGTGGCCGCCGCATGTTCCGGGCATCCGATGTGGAGGACTACATCAACGCCGCATTCGAGGAAGCGTCCTGATGGGCCACACCTACTCAAAGGCTGACCTTGCCGCCGCCTGGGATTCCGGCTACTGGAACGGCACCAGCCATGAAGGTCCGCTCAACGGCGCAGTAGTGGACGCCAGGAACCCCTACAGGCAGCACGAAGACGAGGCGCGGGGCAGCACGCCGGCGAAGGCTTGCCGGATCCGCCTCAAGACAGAAAAAGGCCATGGCGCTCCCGACCAAGAAACCGCCACGGCCTCAGAACCCACCAACGACTAGAAGGAGACTCCTGTGAACACACAGACTAGCAACTACCCGGCCACCGTGCGAGAGCCCGTCAGCACGGGGGAAAAAGTAGGCATGACGGTGCCGAAGCCGCTGGAGGTCCTCGGCCCCGTCCCTACTCCGCCCGCCGGCTACACCCCGGACTACTTCGTGAATGAATTCGCTAAGGATCCCGCGCATGAACTCGTCGGCTACTCTGCGCCGGTTATCGAGCGGCCCGGCTACACCATTCAGCCCTTCTGGAATCCAGAGGATGGAGTGGGTATGTGGATCGATCACAACCGTGACGAAATCTTCAGCGTCCCCCAGATCCGCGACCTCATCGCCACCCTTACAGGACTGCTGGAACCCGCCCACGAGGCCCCGGAGGTCTAAATGGATTCACGGTTTCCCACTTACTACCTGAATGACAGGCGGGTGCTTAGGCTGCCGCCCGAACACTTCCGGCTCTTTGTCCTAGCTAATGCGTGGGCCGTGTCCAACATGACAGACGGGGCCGTGAGCCAGGAAGACCTCTACCTCATTCCCTTTGCAGATGAGTCAGGGCCCGATGCTTTGGTGCAGCAAGGCCTATGGTCACCCGCACCTGACGGATGGGTAATAAGCGATTTCCTCAAGATCCAGACCTCCGCCGCGAAGTTGGAAGCAGCCTTGGAGAACCGCAGAGAGGCCGACCGGATCCGGCAGCGTAGGAAGCGCGAGGGAGATAAGCCCTCAGATAACCAACCGTCACGTGACCGTCACGTGACGGTTGAAGGAAAGGAAGAGGAAGAGGCAGAGGCAGAGGAAAGGCTAAGTACTAAAGCAGTTCCTCAAGAAAGAAACGCTTCGGAGAAAATTCGCCCCGCGCCAAACCATTCTTCAAGGCTTCTTCGTTCTTTCCCTGATTGCTCGACTCCTGGTTGTGACGGGAAGTTGAATCAGCAGGCTGTTGATGCTGGCAATACTTCCTGCGCTGATTGCGTGTGGAGCGGGCGGGCAGCATCTTGATCGCCTCGCTGTCACGCCAAGACCTTGTCAACCTCTGCGAAATCTACAAATCCAAGGCCCTTGAAGAGCACGACCTCTTCCGGCACTGGCAAGCACGAGCCATAGAAGCAGAAACCCGCCTCGCCATCTACGAGCCAGGCGACGAAAACCCCGAAATGGAGAAATGACTTGCAGCCAGGAAAATTTAGCCCCCGGTCCGAGGACTGGATAGGGCGAGAAATAACCGACCTGAAACGGCAGATCCGGGAACTCGCCGCCGCTAACCCCTTCGGAATGTCTCGGGTGCGCCTACAAAACGGCGGCCTAGTTATGGAGGGCTACCAAACCGTAAACGGTCCCGCCACCTTCACCGGCAGCCTGGACCTTCCCGCCGGCAGCGTCCAAAACGAAGCCCTCGCCAACCCCATCGAAACCGCAACGGCATCAGCAGGCATCAGTAACTACGCCATCGACACCGTGGCCACAGTCCGGGCATCCGTGACCCTGACCGTGGCAGTCGGATTCACTCGCGCAATTGTCATCGCCAACGCCACCGCCATGGGCACCAACAGCGGCACCGCCTCGGATTACTTGTACTGCTCCGCGACTGTACAAGCCGTGAACGGCGGAGAGCTCTACACCTCAGCACCAGCCGGTATAGGTGCCAGCCTTTCGTCTCCCTTTCAGCCGACGCTCACAGGCCTTGTGGGAGGCGACACCATCACCGTAGGGGTAGCCACCCGTGCCGGCACCAGCACATGGGCGGCAGCAGCCGCTAATCAAGCTTCCATAGCCGCGACGGCGATCTTCCTCAAGTGAACGGATTCCCAGAAATGACCGCACAGACCCCCGAACCCGTCCCCGCCACGTCAGTGGCCCCACTGACGTTCGAAGCACCACCACCAGCCACACCCGGCGCGCCAAATCCCATTTCCAGGGGCGTTCCGTGGGATCAGCCCATCAAACCCGCAGCGGCGACGACCACTGAAGAGGGCTGACGTGACCAAAGGGAAAGGCCCCCGGCCCAAGGTGTACCCCCGCTGTTGGGCATGGAAAGACGCCGACCGGAACGAAACGCCCGGCGTCGGCATCTTCCGCGGCCATAGCCTCCAAGCCCACCTGACACCCACCGAAGCCCGAACCCTAGCCGACAAACTGCACGACATGGCCGACCAGGTAGACAGCCAAAAGGAGCCCAGCGAATGACCGCGAAGACCGACGCCAGCGACCGCTGCACCGTACATGAGACGCCCCAGCCGAGCCTCTGCTTCACCTGCAACCAGAACAACCGCGACGAATGGGGCTCAACAGAGCAGCCCGCCAACCGAAAGGAAGACAAGTAATGCCGCAGAAGCACGACCAAGGATGGAAGAAGCAGCAGTCCAGCTCAAGCGCTGAACCGCCGATCAACCCCGACCGACTGGCCAGGGAGTTAGTGGAGAACGGGCGCGCATCACCGCAGATCCTCGACCTACGGTTCAGCTTCAGCCGCAGCAGGGAGAGCAACGCATGAGCTACCGCGATCGCATGTTCGCTACGAAACCGGAGTACTACAAAGAGAACGTGCGCCGCGCTTCGCAGATTCGCGCCACGCCTGGACTGGTCACCAAACCCGACGGCGGCACGGAACCCGCCGTCATCATCTTCAACGGTCATGGGTTCCAGTACGCACTGGACGAAACGCAGGCCTACCGCCTCGCCAACTCCATCGCCGACGCCCTCCAGACCCACCGCCACAACACAAGGACCAGCACCCCATGAGCGAACAACCAGACACCCCGGAGCCCACCGAACAGGAAGCCTCCGACGCTTTCTACAACAGCATCTACGGCCAACCCGAGGCCCAGGCACTCACCGCCGAAGACGAAGACCTCTACTCCCACTACTTCCCCAACAACTGAAAGGCAACACCATGCGCCGCTTTGACCCCGCCCACATCCGAATCAATGACCTCCGCGAAGTCGTAGACGCAGCCAAGGCCTACGGCATCAAGCCGGACCCAAAAGTAGCCCACGGACTCAACGTTCACGACGTGATCCACGAGCGCGTCACCACAGCCCCCACAGCCCGCCTCCTGGACCTCACCGAAGACCAGGCTGTAGAGCACACCATCGCCGTGGCCCGCACTGTTGCCGACTCCATCCAAAGCAACGGCCAGAGCGCCGCCGACCTCGCAGCCCTGCGCGTACAGGACCAGCTCACCCGCGAAGTACTCGACGCACTCGCAGCCGACGCACCACGCATCATCAAAGGACTCCGCCCCACCTTCGACGCCGCAACAGCCCACCTAACCGCAGCCATAGACGCAGGCATCACAGCACGGTCAACACCACAGGACGTACTCGATCTCGAAGACGGGAACGCCGCCGCCATCTGGAACGATCTGCCCGGACATGTACGAACCCTCGAAGGAATCAGGAGCGTCCGCGCCAAACTCTCCACCAACCTCGGCATCGCACCACAGAAACCCTTCCACGATGACGAGCCGTTCACCGACTACACGGCCTGCTTCGTGCACCCAGACACCGGCATCACATCCGGATTCATCGTGGTCTACCCCAACAACGCAGCGGGCCGCAGCAACTTCCCCTCGCCCCTCGCTGAATGGCTGGCCCTCGCCGCCGCTACCAACGGCAAGATGCAGCTCAACTAGACAAGGCACACGGCGCGGGCCAGTCGCACGCTGGCCCGCAGCCGTGACCACCGACCCGACAGGAGGAGCATGGGGACATCAACCCAAGGGCACACAGAACGGCACCGCGGGTGAGCAAAACTCACACGCCCGCGAATTCCAGCTTTTGTGTGGAGACCCTGGGCACCTTTCCCATTACCCATCCCTCCAAAAAATGCCCGCCGGGGAGGGTGATTTTGTTCTGTACGCTTTGGGGGATTTTTTGAGGGGCGCGTGGGGACCTTATCCGAAGCCCCTTTTCCAACACCACCGCTGGTGAGCACCCTCGCAGTTCGCGGCACCTGAAATGTCCCCCGAACAAGACCAGCAAGACCTAAAAGAAGGAGCAGTGAAGTCATGGCGGAACGACGCATAAGCGTGAAATTTTCGGCCGAAATAGCCAATTTTAAGAGGGCTATGGAGGAAGCGGCGCAGTCTACGCAGAAGGTAAAAAAGGCATCAGAGGATTCATCGAAGGCCGCAGACGGCTACCTGGCTACCTTGGTGCAGTCGGCCCATAAGAACCGTGAGGCGTGGGAGCTTTCCGGTGCCGCGCTGCTCGGCTTCGGTACAGCAGCCGTGGGCGGGCTCGCACTAGCTGGCAAGGCCGCTATGGATTGGGAGTCTGCCTGGGCGGGTGTGACCAAGACCGTTGACGGCACTCCCGAACAAATGGACGAGCTCGAAGCATCACTTAGGGGCTTGGCAAAGACTCTGCCGGCAACTCACGAGGAAATCGCCGGGGTAGCGGAAGCCGCGGGACAACTTGGCGTAGCCCGTGAAGACGTCACAGCCTTCACGAAGACCATGATCGACTTGGGCGAGACGACGAACCTGACGGCGGAGGACGCAGCAACGTCCATTGCCCAGATCGCTAACGTCATGGGCACCGCGGGCGATGACGTGGACAACTTCGGATCCACGCTTGTGGCCCTCGGCAACGCTGGCGCTTCCACTGAGGCTGAAATCCTGGACATGGCAGCCCGCATTGCCGGCGCCGGCAAGCTGGTTGGCGCTTCGGAGTCGGATGTGTTGGCCCTCGCTAACGCGATGGCTTCCCTCGGTATTGAGTCGCAGCTCGGCGGCGGCGTTATCTCCCGTGTCATGCAGCGCATGTATGAAGACGTAATGACCGGCGGCGAGGGCCTGGACAATCTGGCGAAGGTTGCCGGGACTTCCTCGAAGGAGTTCGCCGCTGCTTTCCAGAGCGATCCCGTGATGGCTGTGGACATGCTCGTGAAGGGCCTCGGTCGGGTCAAGGACGAGGGCGGCAACGTCGTCCAGACGATGGCCGACCTGGGCATCAAGGGCACGGAAGAAACAGGCGTAATCCTCCGCTTAGCAGGCGCCGGCGACATCCTCACGGAATCGCTGAAAACCGGCGATTCCGCATGGGCTTCAAACTCCGCGCTGGCTGAAGAGGCCGCGAAGCGTTACGAGACGACCGAATCCAAAGTAAAAATTGCCTGGAACAACATCAAAGACGCAGCCATCGACGCCGGCGCTGTACTGCTGCCCATCATCGCAGGAGTAGCGGAAGGCGCCGCCGGCCTAGCCAACGTCTTCGGATCGTTGACTGACCCCATCAAGGGCGTCCTGACGGTCCTAGGCAGTGTGGCAGGAGTCGCCGCGCTCGGCGCTGGGGCTTTCCTGACGCTGACGCCTAAGATCCTGGACTCAGTACAGGCGTTTACGACCCTGAACACGCGGGCAGACGGAACGTCGCGGGGCTTCGGCAAGATCGCAAAGAACGCGGGGCTAGCAACGGCCGGACTCGTTGCCCTCAGCGCGGCCGGCACAATCGGCAACACGATATTTGGCAAGGCTGAGGTTTCGTCGGCCCAGTTCGCGCAAGGGCTTCTGTCTGTGGCTGACGGCGGCAAGAAGCTAGACGAGTTGTTCAAGGACGGCGGGCTCGGCACTAGCATTGACGGCGTCGGGGACGCTATCAAGCGCATGAGTGAAAAGACAATGTTTGATGAGTTCAGCATTTGGCTTGGTGACGTTAGCGGCGCTGGATCCAAGCTGAACACGCTGCGGGACAACCTGAAAGGCGTAGACGGGGCGCTCTCCGGGCTTGTGGCTGAGGGGAAAGGGGAAGAGGCGGCTAAGGGCTTCCAGTCCATCGCCAAGGCCGCAGAAGAGCAGGGAATACCGATTGAGAAGCTGGTGGACATGTTCCCCCAGTACCGGGACAAGCTGCTTGAAGCTAAGAACGCTGCCGGGGAAACGGGCGTCAGCCAGGACGACCTTTCCAAGTCGATGATCGAGGGCGGCAAAGCTACTGACGTGGCCGCTGAGGCGCTGAAGCAAGCCGCCGCGCAGTCTGAGGAAATCCAAAAGGCCCTTGAGGACGTGGGGCTCGCCGCTGACGGCACGGTGACTGACCTAGTCAAGTTCACGGATGCACTGTTCAACGCGGGCCTGCTGCAGTTGAGCGCCCGTGATGCTGCCCGCGGTTTCGAGGAAGCCATTGACGCGATGTCGGAGTCCCTGGCTACTAACGGCCGGACCCTGGACACGACGACCGCCGCCGGCCGCGCTAATGAGGCGGCACTGGATGGGATCGCCGGGGCGGGTTACCGCTCCGCTGAGGCGATGGCCGCTAATGGGGCGAGTCAGGACGCTTTGGCCGGCAACCTTGACACGACGTTCCAAAAGCTCGTTGCTGCTGCCCGTGAGTTCACAAACACGGACGAGGAAGCCAACACCCTGGCGCGGGACATTATGAAGATCCCGCCGGGCGTGGACATCAAGTCGTGGATGTCCGACGAGGCTAAGCGGATGGCCGAGCAGACCAAGGGCGCTGTAGAGGCTGTGGACGGGAAGACCGCCACGGTCACGATCCTGACCCGGAACATCCAGCAGTACGAGGAGATTTTCGGGGACACCGGGAAATCCGCGGGGCTCTTCGCCGCACAGGGCGGCTTCACTGGTGGCCGCGTGGATGACCTTCTGGGACTTGTGGGAGGCGGAATCGTTCCCGGCAGCCCGCCCTCGAACCCGACAATTGACAACGTATTGGCGATGGTCAATGGGAAGCCCTTGAAGGTTCGCTCTGGCGAGTGGATCATCAATGAAACTCAGTCAAAGAAGCACGACAGGACCCTCGCAGCCATCAACGCGGGCACGTTCCCCGAGATGCCAGGATACGTGCACGGCGGAGTTGCGGGACGGGAGTACTCGGCGCAGCAGTTAGGGCACGCGCCTTACCAGTCAACAGCTCCAGCGGCTGCCGAGGTGACGAACAACTGGAACATCACAACGCCGGCCGATCCGGTGGTGACCGCACATGAGGTTATCCGGCGTATGAGTCTAGGAAGCTAACAGAATGAGGGCCACTAGCATGGGTGACATGACGCAGACCCCGCACCCTGACGACCAGCCAGCAGAGCAATGGCGGCGACTCTCCACAGACGAGGAAGGAAGCGCTTCCCTACCTGAGTTCTCGTTGCAAGACCCCACAGTGGTTGGAACGATGTTTGTTCGAGCTCTCGGCAACCCACGCGAAAATTTCAACGCTCTATCGCAGTTCGCTACTCCGGAATCGCTTTCAAGCTTCGGTAATTTCACAAGCGCTGCCGATCTTCTGGAATCCATTGGAGACTGGGGGTTCAGTCCCAAGGACCGCCGCGCCCTTGGTGACGACGCCGTTGCATACTTCGAAATCCATCGGGGAGTGCCGCAGAGTTACGAGGTACTCGACCCTCAGCCCATGATGCCGGCGGCCGTGCTAACGCTGGTATGGCGGCCAGAGTTTGGGCGGTGGATGGTGCACGCGATAGGCGCCTACGTCCGCCCAGAGGACGTACCGCACTGACGAGCAGTATAAGAGAGCCCCGCCAGGATCATTCCTGGCGGGGCTCTTTTGCGTTGGTTCTAGCGTCCTGTTGCTGGTGCTGATTCGGCCACCTCAGGTGAACCGACTAGCGCGGCGGATATGCGTTTCAAATAGCCCACGCAGATAATTAGCAGCCCGAGGATGCCACCGCCGCCTAGGATGAAGCCGTTTGCGATGCCGCCGCTGAATGCGCCGATGAAGTAGACAAGGACACTCAGGAGGCATAACAGGATGCCTGCTTGAATGATGTTTTCGCCCGGAAGTTTGCCGTTTTTCCCCAATTTGATCCCCATGCGCTGATCTAACCACGGACGCAGCAGGTAAGCAATGAAGCGGGAAACAGCGCGCCCGTGCTACTTAGGCTCTGTTGGGAGGCTATCCAACCAAGCCACAAGCTCATCGTGCGCGATTATCGGCTTTGTGTTGACGTAACGGGCAACCAGTTGGTGGTGCGCGATCTGAGCCCGCAGGAGGTCCCTACTCACTCCCACCTTGGCCGCGGCTTCCTCCACACTGTAGGCAATCTTCCGCGTCGTGTGGCAGGGGCAGCAGTTCGCATGCGGGTAGTCCTTCCATCCAGTCATGGGGCATAGTCTCGCACGGTGCGTGCGTAGGACCCCCAGGGCTAAGAGAGTTTGCGGAGTGCTGCGGCGATGCGGTCTTTGTCGTATCCGCCGCGCCTGGTTCCGGCTACGATTTGTGCGATTTCGTCTTGCTGGTTGGGTGAGAATCGGTAGAGTCTGCCGATTCGGTCACAGGGCCATTCGCCGGTTTGGGCTTTTCGGCGTACCGTGTCGTCTCCGATCCGGTACTTAGCGGCCATGTCCTGTGTTGTGGCGTAGGACTCGGATGCGGGGCTCATAAATCAATCCTCGTTCGGTGGGGTAGGGCCAGTGGCTAAGCGGATGCGCTCCACGTTAGCTTCAGTCCGCAAAAAGTCCGCAAGAGGTCCGCAAAACGGCAAATCCAGGCGAGAACGGGCCACCCCTGGAACCGCTAGAATTCAAGGAAAACAAGGCGTCCCAACGGCGTGCGGGTATATAAGGTACGTTCCGCTTCAACGTCTAGCCCACAGCATTTTTAGACGGGCCCATCTGCTTCTGCATAAGGGCCCTCTCTGTTGGTTCGATGGGAGCATTGCGTGGTTCTATAACCGACCCACGCTGGGCTACCTGCAGCACGTGACCTAGGATCTACCCATGACGACTCTTCAGGGTGCGGTCGTTCTGGTAGTCGGCGCCACCGGCGGACTCGGTTCGCGCATCGCCGCTCAGCTGGAGAGTAACGGCGCCATCGTCGCCCGGTCGTCAAAGTCCGCCGGGCACGATCTGCGCGCACCCTCCGTGATTCAGGAGGTGCTGGATGATACGAATGCGCAGTACGGAGGCCTCGACGGGCTAGTGATTGCGTCCGGGGTCGTCGCCTTCGGCGGCGCGTCAGACCTTGAACCCGCCACGGTGGACGAACTCTTCGCTGTGAACACGATCAGTCCGATCCAGCTCATCACCCAGAGCCAGCCCTACCTCGCGGCCTCGGCACGTGAGGGCCGCGAGCCCTTCGTTGTTACACTGAGCGGCGTTGTCGCCGAGGCACCCGTCGCCGGTCTGGCGGCATACTCGGCGTCGAAGGCTGGGCTCGCGGCCTTCGTTGTCGCAGCGGCGCGCGAGTATCGCCGCGCGGGCATTCGAATCGTGGACGCCCGCCCAGGCCACACTGGCACCGCGCTGTCCGATCATCCGATCGCCGGGACAGCGCCGCAATTCGGCGCGGGGCTGGATCCAGACCTGGTTGCAGCCCGGATTATCACCGCGATCGTCGATGGCGAGAAGGATCTGCCCAGCACCGCCTTCTAGGTCTAGTCTCGGCCGAGCCCGTAACGGAGCGCCACAGAAGCTCATGGACCCCGAAGCGGGTTCTTTGCTCACGGCGGGGCGTCGAAGCCATTTTGCGCAGCCTGCGGGCGGCACGCTTATTCCGTGACGGAACGTGCTGGAGTTCCCCTTCAACGTCTGATCCGTGCACACCCGGCCGGACCCTTCTATGGTTGGGGAATGACGTCCGGCCCGCACCTGCGCCTGGTTCTACCGCATCAGTTGTTCCAGGAGCAACTCGATACGGCAGGCGAGACCGTGTTTGTGCTGATCGAGCATGACCTGCTCTTTCGCCAATACTCGTTCCACTCCCACAAGCTGGTCCTGCACCGGGCGTCCATGAGCCGTTTCGCCCGCCGCCTCGGCGGGAAGGGCCACGAGGTCGTTGTCCTCCGCAGCGACGCCGGACGCAGCTCCCGCCAGCAGCTCGCGGAACTTGTGCGCCGCCGCCGCCCGGCCCAGGTGACTTGGTTCGACGTGGTGGACGACTGGCTTGAACAGGACCTCTATTCGGGGCTGGCCGAAGGCGGCTACCGGATGCGCGGCGAGGACCTGCTGGAGACGCCGAACTTTCTCACCGACCGCGATCAGATTGACCAGTGGTTTGCCGCCAACGCTGCCCGTATGCACGACTTCTACGTGTGGCAGCGCCGCCGTCTCGGCATCCTGGTCGACGGCGGGGAGCCGGCAGGCGGGAAATGGTCCTTCGACGCAGACAACCGGAAAAAGCTACCCCGGGGGTACACGCCTCCCACGGTTGGCCGGTTCGCCCGCCACCCCATCCAGCGGCGGGAGGGGACCTTTGACCTCGAAGCCCTCACCGGACAAAAAGCCGCTGCCGGAGACGGGGCGTCGGACGACGTCGAACAGGCGATTGCCTGGGTGGCGGAGGAGTTTCCGGATGCTCCGGGCGATCCCGCCCTGTTTGCCTGGCCCACGAGCGCGGACGAGGCACGCAAGCACCTACAGGAGTTCGTCCGCGAACGGCTGGACGACTTCGGCCCGTACGAGGACGCAATTTCCACCACGCATCCGTTCATCGCCCATGGCCTGCTCACGCCGGCATTGAACGTCGGACTGCTGGACCCGCGGGAGGTCCTGGAGGCCGTGCTCGAGGGTGCAGGCCCAAAGACTCCTCTCGCCTCCCTGGAGGGTTTCGTCCGGCAGGTGATTGGCTGGCGGGAGTACATGCGCGCAACGTACCGGACCCGCGGCCGGCAGATGCGCACCGCAAACCGGTTAAACCACAGGAACGAACTGGGGGACGGGTGGTGGGATGCCAGCACAGGGCTTGCGCCTGTGGACATGGTGATCTCCCGGGTCCTTGCCACCGGGTACGCCCACCACATCGAGCGGTTGATGGTCCTGGGCAACGCGATGTCCCTGCTGCGGATCCATCCCGACGACGTCTACGAATGGTTCATGGAACTCTTCATCGACGCGTACGACTGGGTGATGGTCCCTAACGTGTACGCCATGAGTCAGTTCGCTGCGGGGGAGGAGATCACCACGAAACCCTACGTTTCCGGCAGCAACTACCTCCGCAGGATGTCAGACCTGCCGGCAGGGGAATGGGTGCATGACTGGGACGGGCTCTACTGGACCTTCATCGATGACCACCGGGAAGTCTTCGCACGGAATTCGCGATCCCGGATGGTTGTTTCCTTGCTCGACAAGATGGACCCGGAAAAGCGGCGGGAGCACCGCCGTCGTGCTGAAACGCTGCTCGGCGGTGGGCAGGAGGCAACACGGCTGCTGCGGACGGCGTCGACGATCGCGCCGTCGGACGCCTTATCCTGAGTACAGGGCGTGATCCTGCGAAGTCCAGGAGCCCCTCCCGCAGAAGGAAAACAGGAGGCGGCATGCCGGTCAGGCGTTTGATGCAGTTCATCACCGCAGCGGTAGCTGCGGCCGTAGTACTTTCGGGTTGCTCCGGCAGCGGAGGGCCGGCCCCCGTGGTGGTGGGGGAGGCAAAGCGAGGCGGCATCGCCACTGTTGCCGAGGTCAACGCCTTCTCGTCCTTCAACCCGTACAGCACTGATGGCAACACGGACATCAATTCCAAGGTCGGGCACATCACCCACTCAGGTTTCTACTACCTGGATGACTCGTCCACCGTGGTGCGCAACGAAAAGTTCGGCCGCTTCGAAAAGGTGTCCGACGAGCCGCTCAAGGTGAGGTACACCGTCAACGAGGGCGTCACATGGTCTGACGGCGAAGCGATCGACGCCGGCGACCTCCTGTTGAGCTGGGCTGCCGGCTCCGGATACTTCGACGACGCCGATCCCATCGCCGGAACCGGAACCAGGTATTTCTCCACCGCCGCGGATACCAGCGGGCTGGCGGGAACCGTTCTTCCCGAGATCGGCGCGGACGGGCGTTCCATCACCCTGGAGTACGAGGTGCCGTACGCCGATTGGGAAGTGGCGTTCGACGTCGGCCTGCCAGCGCACGTCGTCGCCGCGAAAAGCGGCCTGAACGATGAGGAAGACCTCATCGACCTGGTCAAGGACTCACCTCGCGGGGATGTCGAAGAACCGGCGGTAAATGCGACCCTGAAGCAGGTCAGCGACTTCTGGAACTCCGGATTCGACACCAAGGGTCTTCCCGATGACCCCTCGCTCTACCTCTCCAGCGGACCGTATATCGTCCGGGACATCGTCCCCGAGGTTTCCATGAAGCTGGTCCGCAACCGCGACTACGTCTGGGGCCAGGAACCGTGGCTTGATGAGATCAACATCCGGTTCACCGGCGCGTTGCCGGCGGCTTTGGATGCCCTCCGGAACGGGCAGGCGGACATCATCTCGCCCCAACCCTCTGGCGGCACCGACAATCTGTTCACGGGCCTGATTGAACAGGGCATCACCGTTGAGCGTTATAACCAGTCCGGGTATGACCACCTGGACCTCAGCTTTTCCGGGCCCTTCGCCCGGGACGGCGTACGGGAGGCGTTCCTCAAGACGGTCCCGCGGCAAGCCATTGTCGATGCCGTCGTCGGGGACCTGCTGCCGGATGCCAAGCCCCTCGATTCGCATGTGTTCCTGCCTGGGCAGCCAAAGTACGAAGACACCGCGAAGAACAACGGGTCCGCGGATTATGCCGAGGTGGACATCGAGGGTGCCAAGGCGCTCCTTGATGGTGAAACTCCCACCGTCCGAATCCTCTACAACCGCGATAACCCCAACCGCGCCCAGGCTTTTGCGCTGATCCGGGACTCGGCAGCCCTGGCCGGCTTCCAGGTTGTCGACGCCGGACAAGGCAACGCCGACTGGGCCAGGGCCCTGGGCGGCGGCGGGTACGACGCAGCGCTGCTCGGCTGGATCGGCACCGGGGTGGGCGTTAGCCGAGTTCCGCAGATCTTCCGCACCGGCGCCGGCAGCAATTTCAACGGATTCTCGGACGGCGACGCCGACAAGGCGATGGAAGAACTCGCCGGGACCACTGACCTGGCCAAACAGGACGAGATCCTGGCGCAAATCGATAAGCAGGTATGGGAGAACGCTTACGGCCTCCCGCTGTACCAGACCGTGGGCACAACAGCCTTCAGTGCCCGGATTGCCGGCGTTAAGCCAAGCCCGGGCCCCTTGGGCGTCTGGTGGAATGTCTGGGACTGGCGGCTGGCCTAGAGCCGGTTGATGACATGCCGCAGGGTGCGTGGGGCGGTTCACATTTCCGATTCGCAGTTACCCCTACCGGCGAGTAGCATGTGACTTGCACAACTTCCGTTGACCGACTAGGCGTTCAGTTCGAGCCGGTCACGGTTTGGCAACGGAGTACCAGCATCTGGACTTTGTGCGGTTAGGCTACTCGTATATGTAGGCTGCGTCACAGTTGTAAGCTGCGTCTCGCCTGCGGGGAAGCACAAGATTCCCCTCATTTTCTCCCACAACTCATAGGAGGCGGAATGCGTTTTGCGCGCACTTCCAAAGCACTGGGCATCGTGGCTATCGCCGCACTCGCCCTGACCGGCTGCGGCGCTGGAGGCGGCAGCAATGACGGTGCCGGCCAGTCGGCCGGCGACCCCAATAAGGTCATCACCGCTTACAGCAACGAACCACAGAACCCGCTGCTGCCGGCAAACACCAACGAAGTTTATGGCGGCCGCGTCGTCGAACTTCTCTTCGAAGGCCTGACCAGCTACGACCCCAGTGGCAAGTCAGTTAACGCCCTGGCGGAGTCCATCGAATCCCCGGACGGCCAGAACTACACCATCAAGGTGAAGAGCGGCACCAAATTCACCAACGGTGAGGAAGTTACTGCCAAGAGCTTCGTCGACGCCTGGAACTTTGCTGCACTGAGCACCAATGCCCAGGCCAACAGCAGCTTCTTTGAGTCGATTGAAGGCTACGACGCCGTCAGCGCAACCAAGAAGGAAGGCGAGACCGAGGTCCCCGCCCCCACCTCCCAGACCCTCTCCGGCCTGGTCCTCAAAGACGACACCACCATTGAGGTCAAGCTGACCCAGCCTGAGGCCGACTGGCCGCTGCGCCTCGGTTACACCGCCTTTATGCCCCTTCCGTCCCAGGCGATCGCCGATCCGAAGGCCTACGGCGAGAACCCGGTAGGCAACGGTCCGTACAAGATGGCCAAGGAAGGCGCCTGGCAGCACGACAGCCAGATTGAACTCGTCAAGAACGAGGACTACGCCGGCACCCGTGAAGCGAAGAACGGCGGCGTAACCTTCAAGTTCTACACCGATCCGGCTCCCGCCTACACCGACATCCAGGCCAACAACCTGGACGTTACCGACGTCCTTCCGACGAACGCCTTGAAGACCTACACCACGGACTTCCCGGACAATCACCTGAACAAGCCGTACGCAGGCAACGCCACGCTTAACATCCCGGGCTACCTGCCCGAGTTCCAGGGCGAGGCAGGCAAGCTGCGCCGCCAGGCAATTTCCATGGCGATCAACCGTGACGAGATCACCAAGGTCATCTACAGCGGCACCCGCATCCCGGCTAAGGACTTCACCTCCCCGGCAGTGGATGGCTACAACGAGAACGTTGAGGGTTCCGAGGTCCTGAAGTTCGATGCCGCTAAGGCAAAGGAAGCCTGGGACAAGGCCAACGCCATCAGCCCCTGGCCCGCTGACAAGACCCTACAGCTCGCCTACAACACCGATGGCGGCAACAAGGAATGGATCGACGCCGTTGCCAATAACTTGAAGAACAACCTGGGCATCAAGGCCGAGGGACAGCCGTTCGCCAAGTTCGCTGAGATCCTTGACCTCCGCAAGGCGAAGACCCTTCCCGGCTTCACCCGGGCAGGCTGGCAGGCCGACTACCCGTCGTTGTACAACTTCCTCGGCCCGCTCCTGCGTACCGGTGCCAGCGCCAACTACGAGGGCTACTCAAACCCCGAGTTCGACAAGCTCCTTGATGAAGGCCTGGCTGCGAAGTCCACCGACGACGCCAACGCCAAGTTCACCGAGGCCCAGGAGATCCTGTTTGAGGACCTCCCCAACCTGCCGCTGTGGTACCAGGCGCGCCAGGTCGTGTGGAGCCAGAACGTGACGAACGTGGACAGCGGCTGGAACGGTGTCATTCAGTACTACAACATCACCGCGAAGTAGTTCTGAGACCGTCCAACTCAACTAGCTAGTGGGGGCCCGGCAGCAGCCGGGCCCCCATAGCCTTGATACCGGCAGGAAGCTGTCCCACATGAATTTCCCAACATCTCCAAAGTCTTCGGAGGGTCTGCTGTGATCCAGTTCATTCTCCGGCGCCTGCTCCAAGTCATCCCCGTATTCCTGGGCACAACCCTGCTGGTGTACTTCATGGTGTTTGCCCTTCCCGGGGATCCCATCAGGGCACTCTTCGGAGACCGCCCGCCGAGTGAGGCTGTCATCGCGGCGCTTCGCCAGCAGTACAACCTCGACCAGCCGTTCTGGGTCCAGTACGGCTTGTTCCTCAAGAACCTCTTTACGTTCAACCTCGGCGTCGACTTTACCGGCCAGCCGATCGCGGCAACCCTGGGCCGGGTCTTCCCTGTCACAGTGATGCTCGCCATCGAAGCGCTGGTAATCCAGGCCGTGTTCGGCATCGGCTTCGGCCTCATCGCCGGCCTGCGCAAAGGCAAGATCTTCGATTCGTCAGTGCTGCTCGCCTCGCTCGTTGTCATTGCCATTCCCATCTTTGTCCTCGGCTTCGTGCTGCAGCTGGTCTTCGGCGTATACCTTGGCTGGGCCAAACCCACGGTGGGCACGGACGTCAGCTGGAGTACTTTGCTGCTTCCGGCCTTCGCGCTGGCGCTGGTGTCCTTCGCCTACGTGCTCCGCCTCACCCGGGCATCGGTGATTGAAAACTCAACGGCTGATTACGTCCGTACCGCGACTGCAAAGGGGCTGTCCCGGCCGCGGGTAGTGATGGCGCACATCCTCCGCAACTCGATGATTCCCGTTGTTACCTACCTGGGCGCCAGCCTCGGTGGTTTGATGGGCGGCGCCATTGTTACCGAAGGCATCTTCAACGTTCCCGGCGTAGGGCAGAAGCTCTATCAGGCAATTCTCCGCAGCGAAGGCCCAACCGTCGTCGCCATCGTGAGTGTGCTGGTGCTGGTCTTCGTTATCGCCAACCTGCTGGTTGATTTGCTGTACGCCTGGCTTGATCCGAGGATTCGCTATGAAAAGTAACCAAGACACCACGCATTTCGTTGCCCCCATCGAGGAAACCCCTCTGCTGGCAACGGATGCTGTTAAGACGGACCAAGCCCCGCTGAGCCTCTGGGCAGACGCCTGGCGCAAGCTCCGCCGTCGTCCGCTGTTCATCGTCTCGGCAGTGATGATCCTGGTCATCCTGGTTGTGGCGTTCTTCCCGGGGCTGTTCACCCAGACGGCACCCAACGACAACTGCCAGTTGGCCAACTCGGACGGCGCACCTTCCCCCGGCCACCCGTTCGGGTTCACCTTCCAGGGCTGCGACGTGTACGCCCGCGTCATTTACGGCACGCAGGCTTCCGTCATGGTTGGTGTCTTCGCCGTCATCGGCGTGCTCATCATCGGTGTGACCCTCGGCGCGCTTGCCGGGTTCTACGGCGGGTGGGTCGATTCCGTCATCGCCCGCCTCGGTGATATCTTCTTCGCGCTTCCGCTGGTGCTCGGCGCCCTGGTTGTGACCCAGTTGCCGTTCTTCCGCGAAAACAAGAGCGTGTGGACGGTCATCATGATCATCGTGCTGCTCGCGTGGCCGCAGATGGCAAGGTTGACCCGCGGGGCGGTGATCGAAGTCCGGAATGCGGACTTCATTACGGCGGCCCGTTCGCTGGGCGTGTCCCGGATCCAGAGCCTTATCAAGCATGTCCTGCCCAACGCCCTTGCCCCCATCATCGTGCTGGCCACCATGGAGCTCGGGGTGTTCATCGTGCTGGAGGCGACGTTGTCGTTCCTCGGCATTGGGCTCCCCGGCAGCATCATGTCCTGGGGCAATGACATCTCTGCGGCGCAGTCGTCCATCCGCACCAACCCCGCAGTACTGCTGTACCCGGCTGCCGCACTGTCCATCACCGTCCTGAGCTTCATCATGCTGGGCGACGCCCTGCGCGATGCTCTTGACCCGAAGAGCCGCCAGCGATGAAGGAGGCACACGTGACTACATCCGATGTCACTATTACTGAAGCCGGAACACCCGCAGATCGGCCGCTGCTGGAAATCCGCGACCTCGCCATCACGTTCAACACCAGCAACGGCGAAGTCAAAGCTGTCCGGAACGCGCACCTGACCATCATGCCGGGTGAAACCGTGGCCATCGTGGGCGAGTCGGGGTCCGGAAAGTCCACCACAGCCCTGGCTGCCATTGGCTTGCTGCCCGGCAACGGGCGGGTCTCCGGCGGACAGATCCTGCTGGACGGCGAAGACATCTCGCACGCGCCCGAAAAGCGGATGATCGAACTGCGCGGCAACACCATCGGTATGGTGCCCCAGGACCCCATGTCCAATCTCAACCCGGTGTGGAAAATCGGCTACCAGGTCAAGGAAACGCTGCAGGCCAACGGGCGTCCCAGTGGCCCCGGGGACATCGCCAAGGTCTTGTCCGAAGCCGGGCTGCCGGACTCCCACCGGCGCGCCAAGCAGTACCCCCACGAGTTCTCCGGCGGTATGCGCCAACGGGCCCTGATCGCGATCGGCCTGTCCTGCCAGCCGAGGCTGCTGATCGCCGACGAACCCACGTCAGCTCTGGACGTCACGGTGCAGCGGCAGATCCTGGACCACCTCGAAGGCATGACTTCCGAGCTGGGCACAGCTGTCCTGCTGATCACCCACGACCTGGGCCTCGCGGCTGAACGCGCGGACAAGGTTGTGGTGATGTACCGCGGGCAGGTGGTGGAGTCGGGGCCGTCGCTGGAGCTGCTGCAGAACCCGCAGCATCCCTACACCAAGCGGCTCGTCGAGTCTGCGCCCTCCTTGGCCAGCCGAAGGATCCAGGTTGCAAAGGAACAGGGCGTGGAAGCGGCCGATCTGCTCGCTCCGGCCGCCGAGGCACTTGCTGCCGACAACGTCCTGCAGATCCAGGACCTGCGGAAGGTGTACAAGCTTCGGCAGGGCCTGGGGAAATCGACGGACTTCGCGGCCGTGGACGGCGTAAGCTTCGACGTCCTCCGGGGAACCACGACGGCGATCGTGGGGGAGTCGGGCTCCGGCAAGTCCACCGTGGCCAAGATGGTGCTCCAGCTCGAGAAGCCCACCGACGGCAAGATCCTTTTCGACGGCGTGGACACCTCGCTGCTGAAGCCTTCGGAGCTGTTCAAGTTCCGGCGCCGCGTCCAGCCCATCTTCCAGGATCCCTACGGCTCGCTGGACCCGATGTACAACATCTTCCGGACCATCGAGGAGCCGTTGCGGGTCCACAAGATCGGGAACAAGGCCAGCCGGGAGAAGAAGGTCCGTGAACTGCTGGACCAGGTGGCGCTGCCGCAATCCACCATGCAGCGGTACCCGAACGAGCTCTCCGGCGGGCAGCGGCAGCGCGTCGCCATTGCGCGGGCACTTGCCCTGGATCCTGAAGTCATCATCTGTGATGAAGCAGTTTCCGCCCTCGACGTGCTGGTCCAGGCCCAGGTACTGAATCTGCTGGCAGACCTTCAGTCCAACCTTGGGCTGACCTACCTCTTCATCACCCACGACCTCGCGGTGGTGCGGCAGATCGCGGACCACGTCTGCGTGATGGAGAAGGGGCGTCTGGTGGAGACCGGATCAACGGACGACGTCTTCGATGCGCCGCAGCAGGAGTACACAAAGGCACTGCTTAACGCCATCCCCGGCGCGAAGCTGATGCTGCCGCCGGAAGTGGCTTAGCAGCCCTTCTTATTCACCGGTTGGAGCCGGAGCCTGCCGGCTCCGGCTCCAACTGCTTTCACCCTGCCCAATTGCCGGCTTCCGCTCCAGGCCCAGGTCGCGCAGCCTGCGCTCCAGGAGCGCACCGAGGGCCTGCCGGCCGCTGGGATTCATGTGCACGGCATCGGCGAGGTCCTTGGCCAGGCCGTACCTGGTGAGCCAGTCGCCCACGGAGACGAAGGGCAGGCCATGCGTGGCGGCCACCGATCCCAGCAGGGCATCAACTTCCGTGCGGCGGCCGCCCCCGTTGTTTTCGCCCCGGGCCAGGGTTCCTATCATTGCCATCGGGGTTCCCGGGTAGCGTGCCTGCAACTCTGCAATTAACCGACCGGCGTTGCCGGCGATCTGGCTGTCGGGTGCACCGCTGGCAGCGTCATTGCCGCCGCCCTGGATAACGATCAGAGCGGGAGTACCGGAGGGAATTAGCCAGTCACCCCGCAGGAGGGCGTCGATATAGTTGCCTGTCTTCCCGTTGGCTGACACGAATCCGGTGCCGCCCTTCCCGCCGAAGTACACCTTGTACCCGGCAGCAGAGAGGCCTTGGCGGGGCCAGCCGTCTGCCGGTTCCGACTGCGAATCCCCGATCAGGAGGACGGTTTTGCTAACATCGGGGACGACGGCTTCGAACCGCCCATTAGCGGGGTTCAGGACGGGGAAGCCGGGACGCAACTGCCCGCCGGGTGCTCCTTCGGGACCGGCGGCCGCAGCGGCCGGGGGTGGATTTCCAAGGGCTTGCCCGGACAGGCCGCACCCGGCGAGGGCCAGGACACCAGATAAGGCAATAACCGCGATGCCGCCCGACGCGGCAGAACGGGTCTGGGCCAACGCAGGCGAGGCTTTGCGCATCTGGTGTCTTTCGGGCTTGCACGGTCTGTCAGGGCAATCATGTGGCATGCCAACCTGTATGGCCAGTGATATTGCCCACAATTTCTGCTGCGGCGCAACGCCGGGGTGCGCTGGGACCCGCACGCCGCCGGAAAAATTTAGGCCAATAAATGGCACAGAGGCTAGACTTGGGGAAGGTGCCCTGTGCTAAGGGCCTGATCCGTCGTGCGTTCCAGTTGGAAATGTCGCGATACAACAGCTGACTTTCACCACTGAATCGAGCCATTACGCATGTCTGAAACCACCACCAACACCGCGGTAGCCACTGCATCACGCAGTGACCTCCGCAATGTCGCGATTGTGGCCCACGTTGACCACGGCAAGACCACCCTGGTCGACGCCATGCTCAAGCAGACCAACTCCTTTGCCGAGCACAACCACCTCGAAGACCGCGTGATGGACTCCGGTGACCTCGAGCGCGAAAAGGGCATCACCATCCTGGCCAAAAACACCACGGTGGCCTACAACGGTCCTTCCTCCAACGGCCAGACCATTACCATCAACGTCATCGACACCCCTGGCCACGCCGACTTCGGCGGCGAGGTGGAGCGCGGCCTGTCCATGGTTGACGGCGTCGTCCTCCTCGTTGACGCTTCCGAAGGTCCGCTGCCGCAGACCCGCTTTGTGCTCCGCAAGGCCCTGGCCGCCCACCTGCCAGTCATCCTGCTGGTGAACAAGACCGACCGTCCCGATGCCCGCATTGAGGAAGTCGTCCACGAGTCCATGGACCTCCTCCTGGGCCTGGCCTCCGACCTGGCCGACGAAGTTCCGGATCTGGACCTGGACAAGATCCTCGAGGTTCCCGTCGTCTACGCAGCCGCCAAGGTTGGCCGCGCGTCCCTGGAGCAGCCCGCCGACGGCACCGCCCCGGAAAACGAGGACCTGGAGCCGCTCTTCAAGACCATCATTGAGCACATTCCGGCTCCCACCTACAACCCGGAAGGTGTGCTGCAGGCACACGTCACCAACCTGGACGCCTCGCCGTTCCTGGGCCGCCTGGCACTGCTGCGCATCTACAACGGCACCCTGCGCAAGGGCCAGACCGTTGCCTGGGCACGTGCCAACGGGGAGCTCAAGAACGTCAAGATCACCGAACTGCTGGCCACCAAGGCCCTGGACCGTGTCCCGGCCGAATCCGCCGGTCCCGGTGAGATCGTCGCCGTTGCCGGTATCGAGGACATCACCATCGGTGAGACCCTGACCGACGCCGACAACCCTCAGCCGCTGCCGCTCATCACCGTGGATGATCCCGCGATCTCCATGACCATCGGTATCAACACCTCGCCGCTGGCCGGCAAGGTCAAGGGCGCCAAGGTCACGGCCCGCCAGGTGAAGGACCGCCTGGACAAGGAACTGATCGGTAACGTCTCCATCAAGGTTCTCCCCACCGAGCGTCCCGACGCCTGGGAAGTACAGGGCCGTGGCGAGCTGGCCCTGGCCATCCTCGTTGAGCAGATGCGCCGCGAGGGCTTCGAGCTGACCGTGGGCAAGCCGCAGGTTGTCACCAAGACCATCGACGGCAAGATCCACGAGCCCATGGAGCACATGACCATTGACGTGCCCGAAGAGTACCTCGGCGCCGTCACCCAGCTCATGGCCGCACGCAAGGGCCGCATGACCAACATGGCCAACCACGGCACCGGCTGGTGCCGGATGGA
>JBKJVX010000221.1:0-23763 GCA_046717065.1 Arthrobacter sp.
CCCCCTGCGGGGGGAGCGGCGCCGTCGTAATTCACCTGCGAAGGCTAGCCCTGCGCCGGAAGCACTGAGCGGTACACCTCGAGCGTGGTTTCGGTGATGGATTCCCAGGAGAAGTGCTGTTCGGCACGCAGCCGGCCGGCCCGTCCCATGGCGCGGGCGCGCTCGGGGTCCGTGACAACCTCGGTGAGGGCGGCGGCGAACTCGGTGACGAATTTTTCCGGGTCAAGGGGTGTTCCGGTACCGTCCGTCACCTGCTCCAGGTCCACCAGGAGGCCGGTCCTGCCGTGCTCCACCACTTCAGGGATACCGCCGGTGGCGCTCGCCACCACTGCTGCGCCGCAAGCCATGGCTTCGAGGTTCACGATGCCGAGCGGTTCGTAGATGGAGGGGCAGGCGAAGGCCGTGGCGTGGCTCAGGACCTGGATGAGCTCGTTGCGGGGCAGCATGCGCTCAATCAGGACAACGCCGGTGCGCTCCCTTTGCAGGTCCTCGATGAGGCGGGCAGTCTCCGCGGCCAGTTCCGGAGTGTCAGCGGCGCCCAGGCAGAGGACCAGCTGGACGTCGGCAGGAAGTTTCGCGGCGGCCCGCAGGAGGTAGGGAACCCCCTTCTGGCGGGTGTTTCTCCCCACAAAAACGACGCTCGGCTTGTCCGGATCAATGCCCAGGGCGCGGACGGCGTCGCTGTCCTCGTCGCGGTTCCACAGCTCGACGTCGATGCCGTTGTGGACCACCCGCACCTTGGCCGGGTCCACGTTGGGGTAGCTGCGCAGGATGTCCTGCCGCATGCCTTCCGACACAGCGATGATGGCCGCTGCGGCCTCGTAGGCGGTCTTCTCCACCCAGGAGGACAGGGCGTAGCCTCCGCCGAGCTGCTCTGCCTTCCACGGGCGGAGCGGTTCCAGGCTGTGGGCGCTGAGAACATGCGGGATCCCGTGGAGCAGGGATGCGAGATGTCCCGCCATGTTGGCGTACCAGGTATGTGAATGGACCAGGTCCGCGCCCTCGACGTCGGGAACGATCCGCAGGTCCACGCCCAGCGTCTGCACCGCGGCGTTGGCCGAGCCGAGATCCTCCGGCACGGAGTAGGACGTCACCGCCGCGCCATGATAGTCGGCGTCGCGGGGAGCCCCAAATGCACGAACCTGCAGGTCAACGTGCTTACTAAGCACCCTGCTCAATTCGGCCACGTGGACACCTGCGCCACCATAGATCTCCGGCGGAAACTCTTTAGTCACAATGTCTATTCGCACAGGATCCAAGGTAGTCCTTCACGCATAACTGTTCTAGTGTGAAGGAGTCCGGGCATGCCGGACTGTCTTGGGGAGTTACGAAGGCGTACAGGAGCGACCATTATGCCGTTGAACAAAAAAGTACTGGCCATTGTCCTCGCAGGCGGCGAGGGAAACAGGCTGATGCCACTGACGGCAGACCGGGCCAAACCTGCTGTGCCCTTCGCCGGGAGCTACCGCCTGATTGACTTCGCGCTGTCCAACCTCGTGAACTCGCGCTACCTGCAGATCGTGGTGCTGACGCAGTACAAGTCGCACAGCCTTGACCGCCACATTTCGGAGACCTGGCGGATGTCCACGCAGCTGGGCAACTACGTCGCCTCCGTACCGGCGCAGCAGCGCGTGGGCAAGAGCTGGTTCCTGGGCAGCGCCAACGCCATCTACCAGTCCCTGAACCTGATACATGACGCCAACCCTGACATCGTGGTGGTGGTAGGCGCCGACCACGTGTACCGGATGGACTTCGCCCAAATGGTGGAGCAGCACGTGAGCAGGGGCGCCAAGGCCACGGTTGCTGCGGTCCGCCAGCCCCTCAACATGGCCGACCAGTTCGGCGTCATCGAGGTGGACCAAAACGATGCCCAAAAGATCTCTGCCTTCGTTGAAAAGCCTTCAAGCACTCCCGGCCTGGCAGCCGATCCTTCGCAATTCCTGGCTTCCATGGGCAACTACGTCTTCGACGCCGACGCATTGGTTGCGGCACTCCATGTAGACGCGGAACGTCTCGACACCAAGCACGATATGGGCGGCGACATCATCCCGTACTTCGTCAACCAGGGCGAAGCAGATGTGTACGACTTCACCCTTAACGACATCCCCGGTTCCACCGAGCGTGACCGCACCTACTGGCGTGACGTGGGCACCATCGACTCCTTCTATGACGCGCACATTGACCTCATCTCCCCGCTGCCGGTCTTCAACCTCTACAATTCCGAATGGCCCATCTACACCCGGCAGAGCATCTCCCCGCCAGCCAAATTCGTCCGCGGCCAGAACAACACTGTCGGCACCGCCCTGGACTCGATCGTCTCCAACGGCGTAGTGATCTCCGGCGGCATCGTGGAGGGCTCTGTCCTGTCCAATGACGTCTACGTGGCCACCAGCAGCCGGGTCATCGACTCGGTCCTGATGGACAAAGTGCAGGTGGGCGAGGGCGCCGTTATCAACCGGGCGATCATCGACAAGAACGTCAAGGTGCCGGCCGGCGCGGCGATCGGACTGGATCCGGAGCTGGACCGTGCCCGCGGCTTCAAGGTCACCGATTCCGGGATTACCGTGCTGTCCAAGGGCCAGGAGGTTCCGGAGCCTGGCGAAGACGAGCGCAAGCTTGCGGCCGCCAACCTGCATCTTGTGCCGAACGCCGTCAAGGCCGCAGCCGCGCAGTACCCGGACGTCCGTGAGTCGGTTGACAAGGTGGCCAAAACGCACGCTGCGGCAGCGGCGGAAATGGCGCCCGGCGCGAGTATTTCCTGACCGCCTGCCGGGAGCGCCCGGCCGGGTTCTCCCCCGCTGCCGGCCCTGTTGATGGTGGGGCCGGCGGGGTCTCCCAGGCTGTAAAATCGGTACAATGAGCTCCCCCGATCTGACGCCTGAGGAAATCAAGGCCTGCCTCAAGGTCCTCAACACGATCCACGCCTACGACGAGGAGCATCCGGACTACGTTTCCGTGCGCCGTGCCACCGGCAAAATGTTTAAGGCCGTCAAGAGGCACCGCCGCGTCACCAAGCGGGATCTGATCTCCGAGGCGGACCGGGCAGTGATTGCCCAGACCGCCACCGCGGCCCCGGACCGGATCGACGATGAAACCCGCGGGAACAAACTGGCTCCTTCCGCCACCGGCAAGGTGGCTGGCCACCTCATCCGGTCCCGCCCGTGCTACATCTGCAAGCAGCACTACACCCAGGTTGACGCCTTTTACCATCAGCTGTGCCCCGAGTGCGCCGCGTTCAACCACGGCAAGCGCGACGCCCGCACAGACCTGACGGGCCGCCGCGCGCTGCTCACCGGCGGGCGGGCCAAGATCGGCATGTACATCGCGCTCCGGCTGCTCCGTGACGGCGCCCATACCACCATCACCACACGGTTCCCCAAGGACGCGGCCCGCCGTTTTGCAGCCATGGAGGACAGCGGCGAGTGGCTGCACCGGCTCCGCATCGTGGGCATTGACCTGAGGGACCCCGCCCAGGTCATGGCCTTGACTGACTCACTGAACGAGGCAGGCCCGCTGGACATCATCATCAATAACGCAGCCCAAACGGTGCGCCGGTCCGGCAACGCCTACAAGCCGCTGGTGGACGCTGAAGACGAACCGCTGCCCGCAGCCCTGGAGCAGGCCAACGGTGGTCCCGAGCTGGTCACCTTCGGCCACGCCCACGACAAGCACCCCCTGGCTTTGGCAAGCAGCGTTACTGAGCACCCGGTCCTGGCCGGCGACGCCATCACCTCCCTGGCGCTCTCCACCGGTTCCGCTTCGCTGGAGCGGATCGCCTCGGGAACAGCGATCGACGCCGGCGGCCTGGTCCCGGACCTCGCGACGATCAACAGCTGGACGCAGGTGGTGGACGAGGTGGACCCGCTCGAAATGCTCGAGGTGCAGCTCTGTAACGTCACGGCGCCGTTCCTTTTGGTCAGCAGGCTGCGCTCGGCCATGAAGCAGTCCACCGCGCGGCGGAAGTACATCGTGAACGTCTCTGCCATGGAGGGGCAGTTCTCCCGTGCCTACAAGGGCCCCGGCCACCCGCACACCAATATGGCCAAGGCTGCGCTGAACATGATGACCCGGACCAGCGCGCAGGAGATGCTGGACAGCGACGGCATCCTGATGACCGCCGTCGACACCGGCTGGATTACAGACGAGCGGCCGCACTTCACCAAGGTCCGGCTGATGGAGGAAGGCTTCCACGCGCCCCTGGACCTGGTGGACGGGGCGGCACGGGTCTACGATCCGATCGTGATGGGCGAGAACGGCGAGGACCAGTACGGCGTGTTCCTTAAGGACTACAAGCCAAGCCCCTGGTAGGCGTATGCTCGGCGGCATGAGCCACGAGACTGCCCCCGACGTACAGAATCTGGAACACCACGAGTGCTGGGCCATGCTGCGGACGGTGTCCGTCGGCAGGCTTGCTGTCCTGGCCGACGGGCGTCCGGATATCTTCCCCATCAACTACACCGTGGACGGCGGAACACTTGTGTTCCGTACCGGGGAAGGCACAAAGCTCGCTGGCGCGTCGAAAGGCGCCGCGGTGGCACTGGAGGCGGACGGCGTGGATCCGGACACCGGAATGGCCTGGAGCGTCGTGGTCAAAGGCACTGCCGAGGTGGTCACCGAAACAGACCAGGTCCTGGCTAGTGCCGAGCTTTACCTTTTCCCCTGGCAGGCGGGCAAGAAGGATGCTTTCGTCCGGATCGCACCGGACAGCATCACCGGCCGGCGGTTCAAGGTAACGGATCCGCTCACGTGGTGGACCCAGCTCAGCGGAGCCGCCAAGGCATCGCCGGAGTAAGCGCCAGGGGCGTCCACAGATGTGGACGCCCCTGGCGTAACTGCTATCGGTCCGGGCCTGCCGGTCAAGCCAGCTGGGTGACCTCCACGCTGACGTTAAGAGCCGAGCCGCCGCCACCGGACAAGATGCCTTTCAGCGGGGGCACATCGCGGTAGTCCCGCCCCCGTGCCACGGTAACGTGGAAGTCGCCGGCAGGCTTGTGGTTGGTGGGGTCCCAGCTACGCCAGTCACCGTCCCAGAACTCCAGCCAGGCGTGTGACTGCCCGGCGACCGTTTCGCCGATGCCGGCGCTGGAACGCGGGTGCAGGTAGCCCGAGACATACCGGGCCGGGATGCCGCAGCTCCGCAGGGCGCCGATGGCGAGGTGGGCGAGGTCCTGGCATACGCCCTGGCGCTGTCCCCAGGCCTCCTCTGCGTTGGTGGTGACGGCGGTGGAGCCGGACATGTACGTCATCTCGCCGCGCATCCACTCGAAGACTGCCATGGCGGCGTCGCGCGGGTTCTTCCCTGCCACCACCTCCGGGATGAGGCCCAGGACCTCGTCCCCGGGTCCGCTCAGCCGGGACTGGGGAAGCCAGTCGCTGTACGTATTGAGCGTCCCGGGCGAGGCGAGGACATCCCAGCCCACGATGTCGGACTCGGAGGGGATCTTCTCGGCGCGGTGCACTTCCACCGTGATGTTGGAGACCACCTCGAGGTGCTCGTGCGGCATCTGCATGTCGAATGCCGTGACCCTGGTCCCCCAGTAGTCGCGGTACGTGCTTACTGCAGCCTGTGACGGTGAGACCTTGACCACCGATTCCAGCACCACCTGCTGGGAATCCGTGAGGGGGGTCATGCGGGCCTCGTTGTAGGACAGCGTGACCCGCTTGTTGTATTTGTAGGCCGTCTTGTGCACGATGCTTAGCCGGGTCATGAAACTTCTCCCACCCAAGCCAGTTCGTCGGCCTGATTGAAGTACTTACGGGAAATGGCGTCCGAGGCCTGGGACACTGCCTTCTGCACGCGTTCCATGTGTTCGGGCAGCTCGGACATGAGGTCGTCCGTGCGGTGGAACTCAAGGAACGTGCGGGCCTGGCCCACGATCCGGCGGGCGTCGTTGATGAAGCCCACGCGCTGTGCAGACGGATCCAGCTTGGCGAGGCACTCGTCAGCGTCCCGCAGCGCGTACACGATGGACCGCGGGAACAGCCGGTCCAGGAGCAGGAACTCGGCGGCGTGCTGGTCGCCGAAGGCAGCGCGCCGGGTACGCAGGAAGGATTCGTAGGCACCGGCGCATCGGAGCATGTTGACCCAGGACATGCCTGCGGACAGGACGTCGCGGGTGGAGAGCATGCGCGCCGTCATGTCGGCCCGTTCCAGGGAGCGTCCCAGCACCAGGAAGAGCCAGCTATCGTCATGGCTCACCGTGGTGTCCGCCAGTCCGCTCACCATGGCGGTGCGTTCCAGCGTCCAGTTGCAGAAGCGGTAGGTGCCCACCACGTCCTTGCGGTGCTGGCTCAGCCCGTAGTACGTGGTGTTGAGGCTTTCCCAGAGGCCGGAGGAAACCGTTTCGCGGGCACGGCGGGCGTTCTCGCGTGCGGCTCCCAGCGACCCGGCAATGGAGGTGGCGCTGGTCTTGTCGTAGGCCAGGGCGTGGAGCAGCTCCGGCAGCCCGAAGTCCTCGCTCTGCGGGCGGGCGCCCATCACAGCCAGGAGCTCCTGTGCCACGCTTTTGCGTTCGTCCATGGGCAGGTGGTTCAGCCGCTCCAGGTGCACATCGAGGATACGCGCCGTGCCATCGGCACGCTCCACATAACGGCCAATCCAAAAAAGGGACTCGGCAATACGGCTAAGCATTCGCGGCTACCTCCTGCAGGCCCGACACTGAAAAAGACATTGGCGCGGTCATGGGCCGGTTCACTGCTGTTGCTCCGACTGGCGGTCGCGCCAGTTGCTCTCGACCGGCCACACGGACACACGCTCGCGGATGGAGATGGACTGCCGCGGCACGGTCTCCACCGGCAGGTGGGGCGAATCGGCAAGGACCCACGTGTCCTTGGAACCACCGCCCTGGCTGGAGTTCACGATCAGCGACCCTTCCTTGAGTGCCACGCGGGTAAGGCCGCCGGGGAGCACCCAGACGTTGTCGCCGTCGTTCACGGCAAAAGGCCGCAGGTCCACGTGGCGGGGGCCGAACTTGTCCCCGCTCAGCGTGGGCACGGTGGAGAGCTGCAGCACTGGCTGCGCGATCCAGCCGCGGGGGTCTGCGATGACCCGCTGGCGGAGGGCGTCGAGTTCGTCCTTTGAGGCGTCCGGGCCAATGACCAGGCCTTTGCCGCCGGAGCCGTCCACCGGCTTGACCACGAGCTCTGACAGGTTGTCCAGGGTGTACTCGCGCGCTTCCTTCTCCTCCAGGCGGAAGGTGTCCACGTTCGCGATGATGGGTTCCTCGTTGAGGTAGTAGCGGATGAGGTCAGGGACGTAACTGTAGACCAGTTTGTCATCCGCGACGCCGTTGCCCACTGCGTTGGCGATGGTCACCCCGCCTGCCCGGGCGGCGTTAACGAGTCCGGGGCAGCCGAGCATGGAATCGGCCCGGAACTGCAGCGGGTCCAGGAAGTCGTCGTCGATCCGTTTGTAGATGACGTCCACGCGCTGCTCGCCGGCCGTGGTGCGCATGTAGACGCGGTTTCCGCGGCAGATGAGGTCACGGCCTTCCACCAGTTCAACACCCATCAGGCCCGCGAGCAGGGTGTGCTCAAAGTAGGCGCTGTTGAACACCCCGGGGGTCAGGACGACGACGGTGGGATCGTCCACGCCGGCGGGCGCGGTTTTGCGCAGGGCCGAGAGGAGCCGGCGGGGGTACTCCTCCACCGGGCGGATGAGCTGCTGGCCGAAGGCTTCGGGCAGGCCCTTGGCCATGGCGCGCCGGTTTTCCAGGACATAGCTGACGCCGGAGGGGACGCGCACGTTGTCCTCCAGCACCCGGAAGGTTCCGGCTGCATCACGGACAACGTCGATGCCGGAGATGTGCACGCGGACGCCGCCGGCCGGTTCGAAGCCGTGGACCTGGCGGTGGAAGTGTGCGCTGGTGGTCACCAGCTGCCGGGGTATCACGCCGTCGGACACCACGTTCATCTTGTCGTACACGTCGTTGAGGAAGGCCTCGAGTGCGTGCACGCGCTGGGCGACGCCGCGTTCAAGCACGTCCCATTCCGCCGCGGGGATCACCCGGGGGACGATATCGAGCGGGAAGGGGCGCTCCTCGCCGGCGAAGTCAAAGGTGACACCACGGTCCAGGAAGGTGCGCGCCATGGAGTCCGCCCGCGCGCTGACGTCGGCGAGGGAGAGCTTGCGAAGGGCGTCCGCCACCTGCTCATAAGAGCCCCGTGCTTCTTGCCCGGGGGCGAACATCTCGTCGTAGGCTCCGGTCCGGCCGGCGGCCACGGAGTAATCCTGGAATAGGTCTGACATGTCCAATAGCCAACCATCTTTTTGTTTCGAATTCATTACTGCCACCCATTCTGGCGTGTTGGCGGAGGTGGTGTGGTTCGTGGATTCCGTGTCCTTTCCGGCACAGTAGGTGAGTGCCAGTCAGCAGAAGCCTCCCCACCCCCGGCCCGGGCATCCCCGGCGGCGCTGACCGGTTGCTCCCAGGCCTGGCCACAGCGGCTGTTGCCCTGGCCGCAGCGTTCCTGGTCCACTGGCTCGTTCCCGTTCTCCCGGCCATGACCCTGGCCGTGGTCCTGGGCGTCCTGGCCGCCAACCTGCCGGTGGCCGGAGTCTGGACTGCCGGCAGGGCGCGCCCGGGGCTGGACTTCGCCGGCAAGCACCTCATGCGCGGCGGGATTGTCCTGCTGGGCCTGAAGGTGAGCGTTATGGACGTCCTGGGACTGGGCTGGCTGGCCCTGGTGCTGATTGCGGGTGTGGTGGCCGTGAGCTTCGGCGGAACCTACCTGATCTCCCGGCTGTTCCGGCTGCCCCCGGTGACCTCACTCCTGGTGGCCACAGGGTTCTCGATCTGCGGTGCGTCCGCCATTGGTGCGATGGCGGCCGTCCGCCGCATCCGGCACGTTGACACTGTCCTGCCGGTGGCGCTGGTAACGCTCTGCGGGACCCTCGCCATTGGGGTTATGCCCCTCCTGGTCCATCCCCTGCAGCTCAGCGCGCCGGTCTTTGGCGCCTGGACGGGCGCCTCGGTGCACGACGTGGGCCAAGTGGTGGCCACGGCGCAAACCGCAGGGACGGCGGCGCTGGGCATCGCCGTCGTCGTCAAACTCACCCGGGTGCTGCTGCTGGCACCCGTGGCGGCATTGGCGGGCGCCCACCAGCGGCTCTTTGCCAAGCCCGGCCCGGGCGCGGAGGGCAGGGACGCGGAACTGCCGCCGGTGGTTCCCCTGTTTGTCCTGGGCTTCATTGCCATGGTGGGGCTCCGCTCCACCGGGTGGCTCCCGGCAGGCGGGCTTGAGGCCGGAGCAGCGCTGCAGGACATCCTGCTCGGTGCCGCGCTGTTCGGTTTGGGTTCAGCCGTTCGTGTGCGCACGCTGCTCCACACCGGGGGCCGTGCGCTCCTGGCCGCCCTCGTATCCTGGCTCCTGATCGCCCTTCTTGGACTCGCAGCGGCCCTGCTGATCGCCGCATAAGGCGTGATTAGATAGCGGAGTGTCAAATGAGAATCTGCAGCGCGACGAAGCCGCCGAACGTTCAGCCCTGATCAGCACCACAAGCTATGACGTTTCGCTGGACGTGCGCCAGGCCGGGGACCCGGACGTGGCAGGCTACCCGAGCCGCAGCGTCATCACCTTCTCGGCGGCACAGCCCGGCACCTCGACTTTCCTGGACTTCATCGGCGATGTCCACAGCGTGTTCCTGAACGGCCGGGAACTCCGTGTGGAGGACGCGGTGGACGGTGCCAGGATCAGGCTGGACAACCTGCAGGCCCGGAACGAGGTGACCGTCACCGGAACCGCCCTCTACAGCCGCTCCGGCGAGGGCATGCACCGGTTCGTGGATCCCGCCGACGGTCAGTGCTACCTCTACACCCAGTACGAGCCCGCCGACGCCCGCCGGGTCTTCGCCAACTTCGAACAGCCCGACCTCAAGGCCACCTATACCTTCCACGTGACGGCTCCCGCCGGCTGGCACGTCGCCTCCAACGGCGCGGAGACGGGCCGGACCCTCCTTGCCGGCGACCAGTCTCCGGCGTGCTGGGACTTCGCGACCACCGAGCCCATGTCCACCTACATCACCACCGTGCTGGCCGGGCCCTATTTCAAGGCGGAGGACCGCTGGCAGGCAACGCTCGACGACGGCACTCCCCTGGACGTGCCGCTCGCCCTGTACTGCCGGGCTTCGATGGCGGATTCCTTCGACACGGACGAGCTGTTCCGGCTCACGAAGAACGGCCTGGACTTCTTCAACAGGCTCTTCGACTACCCCTACCCCTGGGGCAAGTACGACCAGGCCTTTGTGCCCGAATACAACCTCGGCGCCATGGAGAACCCCGGCCTGGTGACGTTCACGGAAAGCTACGTCTTCACTTCCCGCGCCACCGACGCGCAGTACCAGGCCCGGGCCAACACCCTGATGCACGAGATGGCGCATATGTGGTTCGGGGACCTGGTGACCATGCAGTGGTGGGATGACCTGTGGCTCAAGGAATCGTTCGCCGACTACATGGGCACCCTGGGCGTGGACCGGGCCACGGGCTGGGACACCGCCTGGGTGAACTTCGCCAACAAGCGCAAGGCCTGGGCCTACGTCCAGGACCAGCTGCCCACCACGCACCCGATTGTGGCGGACATCCCGGACCTGGAGGCCGCAAAGCAGAACTTCGACGGCATCACCTACGCCAAGGGCGCGTCGGTGCTGAAGCAGCTCGTGGCCTATGTGGGGTTCGAGGCGTTCATCGCCGGCTCCCGCGAGTACTTCCGCAAGCACGCGTACGGAAACACTTCCCTGGCCGACCTGCTTGCAGCCCTCAGCGCCTCCTCCGGGCGGGACCTTGCCGGATGGGCGCAGCAGTGGCTGCAGACCTCCGGCATCTCCAGGCTGTCCCTCGACATCGCCGCAGACCCCACGGACGACGGCGTGCTGGGCAGCGTGGCGATCGTCCAGGAGGCAACCGATCCCGTCACCGGACGCGAGGAATTGCGCCCGCACCGCCTGCGCGTGGGCTCCTACGATTTCGACGCGGACGGCGCCCTGGTGCGCACCGGAAGTATCGAAACCGATGTGGCAGGGGCACGGACCGGGCTCCCCCAGCTCTCCGGTGTGCCACGGCCCGCGCTCCTGATCGTGAATGACGACGACTTGACGTATGCCAAAGTCCGGCTGGACCCCGCCTCCGAGGCGACGGCCCTGGCCGCACTGGACCGGATCGTGGACCCGATGGCCCGTGCCCTGTGCTGGACGGCGCTCTGGAACTCCGCCCGTGATGGCGAAAGCCCTGCCACGCGGTACGTCGAAGCTGTGGCTGCCTTCGGACCGGCTGAGCCGGGCATCGGCGTCCTGTTAAACATCCTCGACAACGCAAGCACCGCCGTCGAGCGCTACACACCGGCAGCCGGCCGCGAAGCCGTCCGGGCTTCGTTCCTGGCAGCCGCTGCCTCAGAACTGGACCGCGCCGAGCCCGGCTCGGACCAGCAGTTGGCCTGGGCCAGGACCCTCGCCACCGTCAGCAGGAACGATGACGCCATGCTGCCCCGGCTGAAGGGCCTGCTGGACGGCACTTTGCCGGTGATCGGCCTGACCGTGGATGCGGAGCTGCGGTGGCACCTCTGGCACGCACTGGCGGCGAACGGCCAGGCGACGGCGGCGGAGCTGGACGCCGAGCTGGGCCGCGACACCACGGCCTCAGGGCGCGCCGGCCACGCCACCGCCCTCGCTGCCCGGCCGGACCCGGGCGTCAAGGCAGCAGCGTGGGACAAGGCCGTTCAAGGAAATGAACTGTCCAACCAGCTGCTGACCGCCACCATCACCGGGTTCATGACCGCCCCGGCTGAGCTGCTGGAACCTTACGTGGAGCCGTACTTTGAGTGCCTGCGCGCAGTCTGGGACGGGCGGAGTATCGAGATTGCGAGCCGGATTGTCCGTGGCCTGTACCCCCTGGCGCAGGACCTGGCCGACGGGGCGGAACCAACGGAGCATCCCGTCATTTGGCGGACAGACCAGTGGCTGGCCGGCAACGCAGAGGCGCCCCGAGCACTGCGCCGCATCATCGTGGAGCAGCGCAGCCACCTGCTGCGGGCGCTGACGGCGCAGGCCGCCGTCGTCAAGGCCCCGTCTTCGAGCGTTCCTGCGCCGTGAAGCCCCGCCTCGGCGCGCAGGAGCAGCCCGTGCGCACCGAACCCGGCGGTCAACGGCAGTTCCGGTCCAGTCAAAGCTTAGGGAACCCGGTGGAGCCATTCCTCGGTGCCGAACTTCGTGTCTACCCGCTCGCGCGCCGTGGCCAGTTCGGTCTCGGTCAGTTGTGAGGGTGTGGCGCCATACCGCTCTGTGAAGACTTCCATCATGGCCGCGATGATGTCGGTGCGGGCCAGGCCGGTCTGGCGGCGGAGCGGGTCCACCCGTTTCTTGGCGCTGCGGGTGCCCTTGTCCGAGAGCTTTTCTTTACCGATGCGGAGCACTTCCACCATCTTGTCGGCGTCGATGTCGTAGCTCATGGTGACGTGGTGCAGCATGCCGCCGTTCGCCAGGCGCTTCTGTGCAGCGCCGCCGATCTTGCCTTGGTCCGTGGCGATGTCGTTCAGCGGCACGTAGTACGCGGTGATGCCCAACTTCTCCAGCGCGGCCATGACCCAGGCGTCCAGGAAAGGGTAGGAGTCGGCGAAGCTAAGGCCGTCCACCAGGGTCTGGGGCAGGTACAGCGAGTACGTGATGCAGTTGCCCGCCTCCATGAACATCGCTCCCCCGCCGCTGATGCGGCGGACAACGTTGATGCCGTGCTTCGTCACGCCGTCGGGGTCCACCTCGTTGCGGTAGGACTGGAAGCTGCCGATCACTGTGGAGGGCTCCTGCCAGTCCCAGAACCGGAGCGTGGGGTTGCGGCGGCCGTCGCCCACCTCCTCGGTGAGGACCTCATCGAGCGCGACATTGATTTCGGTGGGCAGGACTGTGGGCGGGATGAGGTTCCACTGGTGGTCCGCCCAGGAGGTGGCTTTCGCCAGGGCACGGCGGACAGCGATCGCCACGGCATCGGCCGAGAAGCCGAACAGGGCGGCGCCTTCCGGCAGCGATGCCGTGACGGCGGCGGCAAGCTCGGCCGCCGTCGTTGTGTCCGGCAACCCTGCCAGCCCGCGGTTTATGTCCAGAAGCGCTTCGTCGGGTTCCAGGAAGAAGTCCCCGCTGACGGATACGTCGGCCAGCCGGCCGTCCACAACGTTTAGGTCGACCACTACGAGCTTGCCGCCGGGGACTTTGTACTCGCCGTGCCGGCGGGACGTGGAATCAGCAGCTGGAGCGGGCGTGGCAGTCATGCTTCCCATCCTGCCCCAGAATGGCCCGGCCCCTGAAACGATGCCGGCCGTTAACGCGAAAAGCCCGCACCGTCGCCGGTGCGGGCTTTCCTTTTGAAGCTTGGAGGGAAGTGAATTACTTCTTGCCGCCGAAGCCCTTGAAGCGAGCGTTGAAGCGCTCGACGCGGCCTGCGGAGTCCATGATGCGCTGCTTGCCCGTGTAGAACGGGTGGGACTCAGAGGAGATTTCGACGTCAATGACCGGGTAGGTGTTGCCATCTTCCCACTCGATGGTTTTCGAGGAAGAAACGGTGGACTTGGTCAGGAACTTGACGCCGGAAGCCAGGTCGTTGAAAACAACAGCTTCGTACTTCGGGTGGGTATCAGACTTCATAATGGGACCTTTGTTCGCGCAACTGGATTTTGCCAGCTGCCAGGTATGAATGGGATGGCCGCATTCCGTGCCGTAAGACGCAGGGCAGCCAGCTATCAATAATAGCGGATAACCGGGGTGCCCGCGAACCGCCTGCCGGCCCTAATCCCGGGGGCGCAGCTCCCAGAAGGCAACGGCCGATGCTGCTGCAACATTCAGCGAATCCACGCCGTTGCGCATGGGGATCTTCACGGCGAGGTCGACGGCGGCGAGCGTCTCCGCGCTCATGCCGGCACCCTCGGTGCCCAGCACCAGGGCGAGCCGCTCGGGATTCTGCGCAGCGACCGCGTCCACGTCCTGCGCATCCTCCGTCAGTTCCAGGGCGGCCACGGTGAACCCCTGGTCCTTGAGCACGTGAAGGTCCTCCGGCCAGCTCGTGAGGCGGGCCCACGGCACTTGGAATACGGCGCCCATGCTCACGCGGACGCTTCGCCGGTAGAGGGGATCGCCGCAGCGCGGGGACACGAGGACAGCGTCGATGTCCAGGGCGGCGGCGGACCGGAAAATGGCACCCACGTTGGTGTGGTCCACGATGTCCTCCAGGACGGCCACCCGCCGTGCTCCGGCCAGCAGTTCCGGCAACGGGACCGGCGCCGGGCGCTGCATGGCGGCCATGGCGCCGCGGTGGAGATGGAACCCGGTGATCTCCTCCAGCAGGGCCGCGCTGCCGATGAAGGCGGGAACCTGCGGGTAGGCGCCGAGGATGTCCTGGAGGTCGTCCAGCCACTTTTCCGCGAGGAAGAAGGACCGGGGCTGGTGCCCTGCGGCGAGGGCACGGCGCAGCACGCGGGACGATTCGGCGATGTACATGCCCTCAGCCGGCTCACGAAGCTTCCGCAGGTGCACGTCCGTCAGCCGCGTGTAGTCGGACACCCGGGGGTCCGCGGCGGACTCAAGATAGTGGATTGTCACCGGGTGATTATTTCAGCAGATTCGCCGTCATGAATCCAAGGGCCACCAAGCCCAGGACGAAGATCACACCGCGGAGCACTGTCGGGGAAAGCCGGCGGCCCACCTTGGCCCCCAGCAGGCCGCCGATGCTCGAGCTGACGGCGATCAGCAACACTACCAGCCAGTTGATCCGGTCGAACGCGAACAACAGGTAGGAGATGGCTGCCACCAGGTTCACGCCCAGCACCAGGATGTTCTTCATGGCGTTGGCGTTCTGGATGGTGCCGGTGAGGAACACACCCAGGATAGCGACGAGCAGGATTCCCTGGGCAGCCACGAAGTAGCCGCCGTAAACACCGGCAAGGTAGACGAGGACCACCAGGAGAACAGTGTGGCGCTTGTCCCGTACGGCGTGCTCCGGATTCTCCTCACGGGTGCGGACCCAGGCCTGCATCCGGGGCTGGAACACCACCATCAGGAGGGCCAGGACCAGGAGGACCGGGGCGACGTAGTGGAAGACCTGTTCGGGGAGGTGCAGCAGCAGCCAGGCGCCGGAAATGCCGCCAAGGAGGGACGCCGGAAGGAGCCGCAGCAGCTGGCGGCCGCGGCCCTTCAGTTCCCGGCGGTAACCAAAGGCACCGGCGGCGGTGCCAAAGACAAGGCCCATGGCGTTGCTCATGGAGGCCACAACTGGGGTGACGCCCAAGGCGATCAGGACGGGGAACGTCACCAGTGTTCCGGAGCCCACCACAGCGTTGATGGTGCCGGCCCAGAGGCCGGCGATGGACACAAAGATGCTGCTGAGAAGATCCAAGGTGCTGCGGTGCCGCCTTAGCGGCGCGCGACGGCGGTGTACCGGCCGCCGTTGACGGTTACATCCAGGTCCAGCCCGAAGGTGGTGCTGAGGTGTTCGGCGGTCAGCACGTCCGTGATGGGACCTGCGGCAACCACTCCGCCGTCGCGCATCAGCATGGCGTGGGTGAAGCCCGGCGGGACTTCCTCCAGGTGGTGGGTGACCAGGACCATGGCCGGCGCTGCCTCGTCCCGGGCGAGTTCCCCGAGCTTGTGGACGAGTTCCTCGCGGCCGCCGAGGTCCAGGCCGGCGGCGGGCTCATCGAGCAGCAGCAGCTCGGGATCAGTCATCAGTGCCCGGGCAATCTGGACGCGCTTGCGCTCACCCTCGGAGAGGGTGGCAAAGGTCCTGTTCAGGAGCGGGCCCATCCCCCAGTCGTTGAGCAGGCGGAAGGCCCGCCGCTCGTCGTCGCGCTCATATCCTTCACGCCAGCGGCCGGTGACGCCGTAGGCGGCGGTGACCACGACATTGAGGACGTTCTCGTGTTCGGGGATCTGGGTGGCAAGGGCGGCAGAGGAAAGGCCAATGCGGGGACGGAGTTCAAAGACGTCCACCCGCCCGAGGATTTCGTCCAGGATTCCGGCTTTGCCGCTGCTCGGGTGCATCCGGGCGGCTGCGATCTGGAGGAGAGTGGTTTTGCCGGCGCCGTTGGGGCCGAGGATTACCCAGCGTTCGCCTTCATTAACTTCCCAGTCAATCTTGTCCAGCAGGGTCTTTTTACCTCGGACAACGCTAACGGAAGCCAATTCCAGAACATCACTCATAGGAGTAGACACTAGGACAAAAAAGAGGCTGACTGATAACCGGTGTCCTGGCCGGACAGGACGTGAAGTTACCGGACCAGCCTGACGTCTTCGCCCCGGAGGTTGGCCCGGAAACCGTCGCCCTGAACGGCGACGTCCTGGAGCACGAGGCCTTCGGGCAGGCCCTCAATGTCATGCTCTATTGTCACGAGCCCCCGCACGACGGCGGCGGTGGCGTCGGAGAGGAAATCCGGCCCGCCGAAGTCGATCGAGCGTGGCTCGACGACGAGCCTGCCGGCCTCAACCTCGACCGTGCCGGTGGCTATCACGCGCAGTTCACGGCCCAAGGCCTCGACGGTGCGAAGCACCATGGCCTGGCCGCCGTCAGCGGCGCGGACCTCGGTCCCATTGCCAAGCTCCCCGGCGACAACCTCGAAGGGAACGGTCGCATCTACAGCGAGCCGGGAAGCGACCGGCCCGTCCGGTCCTGTGGTCACGTCCTGCCCCACAACCCGGACGTCGCGGAGCGTCGAGCCCGCGGCTACCACTGTCCCGGCATCCAGCGAAAGGTCCGCCAGCCACACCTCGTCCTCGCGCAAGCCGGCAGGAGGCTCTGCGCCCGGCATACGTCCGGTGCCCACCGTTGGCGACGGCACAGGTCCTGCCTCCCCGGCGGCCGGTTCGCTCACCACCCACCACAGGACGGCAACCGCGACCCCCAGGACGAGGAGAAGTCCAGTTGCACCGATCAGCCAGTCCTTCGCGCGCTTCCACTCCATCGGGACAGTCTGTCATTGGGGAGGCAACAGGTGGTCCCCTTGCCTCTGCATAGACTCGCCACATGAGTAATAGCCGGATTGGAATGGATTGGGATGACGCGCGTGCGAGTAACCGTGCCAACTGGGAAGACCGGGTTCCCCTGCACGAAAAGGCATACGCGATCAACGAGTTGGACGACCCAAACCATCTCACCGGTGTGGTCCGGACGGACCTGGCCGCACTCGCGCCGTTCCTCCCTGGCGGCACGGTCTCCGGCCTCGATGTGTGTCATCTTCAGTGCCACATAGGCACCGACACACTTTCCTTGGCCCGGGCCGGTGCCCGGGTCACCGGCGTGGACTTCTCACCAGGCGCCTTGGCGTCCGCCGCCGGCCTCGCACAACGCCTGGGCCTTGATGCCACCTGGGTCGAGTCGGATGTCCTTGAGTCCCGTGACGCTGTCGATGGTGATTTCGACCTCGTGTATACCAGCATCGGAACCATTAACTGGCTGCCGGACCTGGGCCGCTGGGCCGGGCAGGCAGCAGCGCTTCTGCGGCCCGGAGGAACGTTCTACATCCGCGACGGGCACCCTGCCCTCTACGCCATTGACGAACATGCCGACGGACTGCACCTTCGATATCCGTACTTTGGCAATGGCGAAGCGCAGCTATGGGACGACGAGTCCACCTACGCCGGCGACGGCAAGGTGGCCCACTCCCGGACGTATCAGTGGACACATCCCGTGTCTGAAATCATCAACTCCCTCATCGCGGCGGGTCTGCAGATTCTTCATCTGGGTGAGGGTAAAACACTCCCGTGGAAGTTCTCACCCCGCATGGTGGAGGTGGCAGACGGGTTCGCGTGGCCGGAATCCGAGCGTGATCTTGTTCCCTGTACCTACACGATTGTCGCCCGGAAGGCAGGCGGGTAGCCGCCGCGCAATGAATTCAAGGGACTCCTCCCCCGCTGACTAAGATTGCAGGCATGACTTCGAACGTGACCGCCGTCAGCTATGGCCTGAATGTGACCCCAACGGGGCTGGAGCAGCTGCGTTCCGTCCTCACCGGACAAGGGGCTGCCCTGCTGTCCGAAACGGACCTTGGCGACGAGCGGTACCAGGTGCATGTGGCCGAACTTCAGCTTCCGGACGCCACTGCGGCCGGAATCGCGGCGCTCCGCCACGCCGTCGCCGAGTCGTCGATCGCCGGGCTGGACACCGCGCTGGTCCCCAACGGCCTCCGCTCGGCCGAACGCAAACTCCTGATCATGGACGTGGATTCCACCCTGATCCAGCAGGAGGTCATCGAACTCCTCGCCGCCTACGCCGGGAAGCGCGAAGAGGTGGCTGCTGTCACCGAAGCTGCCATGCGCGGCGAGCTGGATTTCACCCAGAGCCTCCACGCCCGGGTGCAGGTGCTCGCGGGGCTGCCGGCCGACGTCGTGCATTCTGTCCGTGAAGAGGTGAAACTCAGCGAGGGGGCCGCCGAACTCGTGGCGGCTTTCAAGGCTGCGGGCCATGTGGTGGCCGTCGTGTCGGGCGGGTTCAACCAGATCCTGGAGCCGATAGCCGCTGAGCTGGGGCTGGACTACTGGCAGGCGAATGAGCTGGAAATCGTCGACGGTGCCCTGACCGGCAAGGTTCTGGGCGCAGTGGTGGACCGGGCGGCAAAGGAAAAGTACCTGCGCGAATGGGCGGCCGCCGAGGGCATCGCAATGGAACACACCGTGGCCGTGGGCGACGGCGCCAACGACCTTGACATGCTTGGCGCCGCCGGGATCGGCGTCGCGTTCAACGCGAAGCCTGCCGTGCGTGCCGTGGCTGACGCCGCCGTCAACATGCCGTACCTCGACGCCGTCCGCCACGTCGCAGGCGTCTAGTCCCGCCTAAGCGCGAAAAGCCCACACCATCAGGATTCCCTGACGGTGTGGGCCCTTCCGGCGTTCTGGGGCCTAGCTGGACTGGCTGGCGCCCTTGCCGAAGTAGTCGGCGCCGCCCGCGTATTCGGTGTGGCCGGACTCGACGTCGGCGGTAGCCATGCCGGCCACCACCTCCGCGAACTCTTCCACGGAGTAGAGCTTTCCGGCTTCGGCCCGCCGCGCTTCGATGGCACCGGGGGTGGAGCGGTCAAGGAGCGTTGCGGTGACGGTGCCCTCGATCATGTCGCCGGACACAACCACCAGGGTGATGCCCTTTTCGGCGAGGCTGGGGATGAGTTCGCGCAGTGCGTCCTCCCCGGCACGCTTGCTGCGGGCCACGGGCTCGTAGGCCTCCATGGTGGGCACGGTGTTGATGAAGTGCGCCTGGTGGCTGGTAACGAACACCACGCGGGAGCCTTCCTTCATCAGGGGCACGGCTGCGTTGAGCATGTTGACCTGGGCGTCGCGGTTCAGTTTGAGCGCGTAGTCCTCGCCCATGCCGGTTTCCATGCCGCCGGAGGCGTTGAGCACCAGGATGTCCAACGTTCCGAAGTTTTCCATGGCGGCGGAGGCCAGGGCCTGGACGCCTTCCTGGGTGGTGAGGTCCGCGCCAACGGCCACGGCGCGCCCGCCGGCGGCTTCAATTCCCTGCACTACCTTGTTGGCGCGCGGCGCCTTCTGGCGGTAATTAACCACAACGGCGGCACCCTGGCTGGCGAGGATCTTGGCCACGTCAGCCCCAATGCCGCGCGATGATCCGGTGACGATGGCGGTCTTATTGTCCAGCAGTCCCATATGAGCTCCCTTTGTTCGAAACGTCTAAATCGCTGAAGGTCTGCAGTCCATCATGCCAGCGGCCGCTGCCGATCCGCTTGTGTGACCCCCACAAAGAAGGTGGCGAGGGCTAGTTGGGCGGAACGAGCCCGGGCGCCAGGACCGGTCAAACGCGCCTCCCCAAAGGGTGGCCCGGCGTAGGCTCGGCCTATGGAAAAGCAGGCGGGCGCGTCCGGTGCCGCGTCCACTCCCGAGCAGGTGTTCAGCGGTTCGCCGGAAGGGCTGCAGATCTGCGCGGCCGTGCAGCACGTCATAGCTCATCAGGCCACGGTGCGGACCACCACCAGCCAGGTGGCTTTTCGGAACCGGCGCGGGTTCGCCTATGTCTGGAACCCGCGCCGATACCTAAAGACCAACGTTCCGGCGGTGCTTTCCATCGCCCTGCCACGGCGCCTGGAATCAGGCCGGTTCAAGGAGATCATCCATCCGTCCCCTGGTGTCTGGATGCACCATCTGGAACTAAACGGCGTGGACGAGGTTGATGGCGAGGTGGCAGATTGGCTGGCGGAGGCGTTCGCGGCCGCCGGGTGATGGTGCTGCTGTCCCGCTACCGGGTCAGTGGCCCATGCCCAGGCCGCCGTCCACGGGAATGACAGCACCCGAGATGTAGGCGGCTTCCTCGCTGGAGATCCAGCGGACCACGTTGGCAACCTCTGTGGCCTCGGCAAATCGGCCTGCCGGGATACTGGACAGGTAGTCCTTCTGGGTGGCCTCAGGAAGTTCAGCGGTCATGTCCGTGTTGATGAAGCCGGGGGCCACCACAATCGCGGTGATGCCGCGTGAACCCAGTTCGCGGGTAAGGGAACGCGCAATGCCCACCAGGCCGGCCTTCGAAGCGGAGTAGTTGATCTGGCCGGGGGCGCCATACAGGCCGGACACAGAAGAGATCAGGACCACGCGGCCCTTGCGCAGGCGGATCATGCCCTTGGAGGCGCGCTTGATGACCCGGAAGGCACCAGTCAGGTTGGTGTCAATGACGGACGTAAAGTCATCTTCGCTCATGCGCAGCAGCAGGGTGTCCTTGGTGATGCCGGCGTTCGCCACCAGGACTTCCACCGGCCCGTGGGCTGCTTCCACTTCCTTGAAGGCTGCATCCACGGATGCCTCATCGGTGACGTCGGCCTTGACGCCCAGGATTCCCTCCGGCAGCTTGGACTCGCTGCGGTAGGTCACGGCCACCTTGTCCCCGTTGGCCAGGAACGCTTCGGCGATGGCCAGGCCGATGCCGCGGTTGCCGCCCGTGATGAGGACGCTGCGGGGGGCGGTGGCTGCTTCAGTCATGAAAAAGGCTCCGGATTTCTGCGGCAATGGGCCGCTGTAGAAGAGGGGTGATTTGGCTGACTTCGATCTTAGCGTCAGCCCAGGGCCTGGTTTGGGTGCCACTGCCGTTGGTGAGAGAATTGACGTAAGCCTTTGGAGCGTGATCAATCACCGTGACCCTTGAAAACCATGCGGGACAATCCGCGCCTGGAGAACCCGAGCGGTTCTCCGGCGATTCGGAAGTCCACAGCATCACGGATGCCGCAGGAGCCCATTCCGAGGACATGCACCAGCGCATGGTCAAATACGCGCTGGCCATGGGAATCCGCATGGTGTGCCTGATCCTGATCTTCGTGGTGGACGGCTGGCTTAAGATCGTTATGGTTGCCGGAGCAGTGTTCCTGCCCTGGATTGCGGTTGTTATAGCCAATGGCAACGACAAGGCGGAGGGCCACAGCGACCTGCTGCTGGATTCTGCGCCGCTGGCCGAGATTGAGAGCCCGCCCGCTCCCACACCGGATGACGAGCACGGCAGCGAGGTTCTGCAGGGCGAGTTGATTGATGACGACGACGACGAAACACCATCCGGGCAGGAGCGAAGGGCATCATGAGTATTTTTGACTTCGCAGCGGGAACCGATCCCACGGTGGCGGAAGCCGCTGCCATCTGCTCGCGGAAGGCGTGCCGGGCCCAGGCATCCTGGCAGCTCCAGTGGAACAACCCGAAGATCCACTCCCCCGAGCGCCGCAAAACCTGGCTGGCCTGTGCAGACCACCGCGAGTGGCTGGAGGATTACCTCCAGACCCGCGGCCTTTGGAAGGAAACTCTGCCGCTTGCGGGCCAGGGCGTATCCGGTGCCATGGAGCAGGACAGCTGAATGTACCGTTTCCTTTTCTCCAGCAAGTGGCTGGGATACCTCCTGCTGGCTGCCATCTTTGCGTCCGCCTGCGTTTTCCTGGGCCGCTGGCAGATGGACCGGCGTGCGGAGACCCTGGCCGAAATCAACCGTGTGGTGACCAACTACTCGGCCACGCCCATCCCCTTCTCTGAGGCCAAGGAACAGTTCAGCAACCGTCTGGACCCTGCCATGGAGTGGACGCAGGTGGAGCTGAAAGGCTCGTATCTCGCCGATGAGCAGCGCGTCGTCCGGAACCGGCCGCTGAACGGCCAGCCGGGCTATGAAGTGGTTGTCCCGTTCCGCCTCACCACCGGCGAAACCGTCGTGGTTGACCGCGGATGGCTGCCCATCGGCAACAACAATCCGGGCAGCCCTGATTCCGTGCCCGAACCTCCTGCAGGTGAGGTGACCGCCGTCGTGCGTTTGAAGCATCCTGAGCCGGAACTGCAGCGTGGTGCGCCGGCAGGCCAGCTGGCTTCCATCGACCTCGCCGCCTATTCGGCCCAGCTCGGGCACCCCCTGCTCACCGGGGCGTACGGCCAGCTCGCCTCCGAGACTCCGCCTGCAGCGGAGATGCCACTGCCGTTCCCGAAGCCGTCCACCGAGGAGGGCACGCACCTGTCCTACTCGCTGCAGTGGTTCGCGTTCGGCGTGCTGATGTTTGTCGGCTTCGGCTACGCAGCCCGCCAGCAGGCCCGCAACGCGGCGATCGACGCCGAAGACGACGACGAAGAGTTTGGGCGGCCAAGCCATTCAGCGTCTGCCGCTACCCGGCGTCGTCCTTCCGCACCACGCAAACGCAAGCACGCAACCTCGGAAGAAGAGGAAGACGCCCTCCTGGACGCCCAGGGCTACTGACGGTCTCTCGTTCCGCCGTAAGTTTCGTTGCGTTTCCGTCCGCTCCGCAACGCGCAAGGACGACGGCGGGCCAGGCGCTCGCAGGTAGCATGGCGTCCGGTCCTGGAGGGTTGAAACGGGAAGAGTAGTTGCGCCTCCCCCGATTTCGTCCAGAAGCACGAGCTCCTTTGGGCAGGAGCAGGCGACCACAACTCAATGTTCAGCATCACCTACCGGCAGCTTCAAGAGATAACCGACGCGCTGGAACTGAAGGTGCGTTGAAGCGTAAGGCTCCAGAGGCACGAGCGAAGCGGTGTAGGTGATTATGTAGCGTGCGTCAAAGGCGAGGAACGAGCCAGCACGCGGGGAATCGCCTGCCTCGCGTAGGGGATGTAAGGCAGGCAGCGAGAAGGCTCAAGCCAGCGTAATCAGGTCCAGGTAGTCTTCGTTCCAGTGGTCCTCGACGCCGTCGGGCAGCAGGACGACGCGCTCGGGGTTGAGGGCTTCGACCGCCCCTTCGTCGTGGCTCACCAGGACGACGGCGCCACTGTAGTTCTTGAGGGCGCCCAGGATCTCGGCGCGGCTGGCGGGGTCGAGGTTGTTGGTGGGCTCGTCCAGGAGCAGGACGTTGGCGCTGGAGGCCACGATGGTAGCCAGGGCCAGGCGGGTCTTCTCGCCGCCGGAAAGCACGCCGGCGGGCTTGTCGACGTCGTCCCCGGAGAACAGGAAGGAGCCCAGGATGCCGCGTACCTCTGCGTCCTTCATGTCGGGAGCAGCGGACCGCATGTTTTCCAAGACGGTGCGGTCGACGTCGAGAGTCTCGTGTTCCTGGGCGTAGTAGCCCACCTTGAGGCCGTGCCCGGCGATCACGTCACCGGTGTCGGGCTTGTCCACGCCGGCCAACATGCGCAGGAGGGTGGTCTTGCCCGCGCCGTTGAGGCCGAGGATAACAACCTTGGAGCCGCGGTCGATGGCGAGGTCGACGTCGGTGAAGATCTCCAGCGAACCGTAGGACTTGCTGAGGCCTTCGGCGGTCAGCGGGGTCCTGCCGCAGGGCGAGGGGTCGGGGAAGCGGAGGGCTGCCACGCGGTCGTTTTCGCGCACG
>JBKJVX010000222.1:0-4245 GCA_046717065.1 Arthrobacter sp.
CGGCGATTGCGGCCAGTTGGGTTCCGCTTTCTTCGACGTAGTTCTTCCCGGGGGTGATGCCGCGTTCGGGGTCGGGTTGTTCGTTGTCGGTGATCGAGAGGAACTGGCCTCCGTCGCGCACGCTCGCGATTGCTTCCGGAAGACCAGCCGTGTCGGCCACTGCATCGAAAGACCGCGCCGGTACGTCTGAGGTTGACAAGTACCCTGCGCCGACACCGAGCGATGTCAGATCGTCCACGTCAGTTGCCCTTGCGAGACCGGAGACCTCGAGTCCGCCCTGGATGTGACCATGCCCATGACCGGATCGCCGACCTGCAAGCGGGAGACCTTTGGTCCGATGGCTTCGACAGTGCCCGCGACATCCCACCCGAGGATGCAGGGGAACGGCAGTTCGATCCCGGTGATGCCCATACGGGTCCAGATGTCGACCGGGTTGACGGCCGCGTAAGCGGTCTTGACGCGGATGTCGTGCGCACCGATCTCTGGGCGCTCCGCCTCGGCGTACTTGAGCACGTCGGCTGGGCCGGTGCCGTAGATGACTGCAGCTTTCATGGTTCCTCTCCTCTGAACTTCACTGAGTAGTCGGGATGATGGTGTTAGAGAACGAGCACGGACGCCAGCGCCGGACCGATCGCGCCGCCGAGCAGGTAGAGCAGGGTGAACAGGCCGATCGCGGTGGGCTTCTCCTTCTCGGGCACCGCAGCGACCGCGGCCGCGACCTGGGTGGCATTTGCGGAGGTCGCGGCGAACAGTGCCAGGAAGATCCCTCCGAGCAGGAGTACCGGGGCGCTGGCGAAGAACGCGGCAGTGACGGCCATCATTCCGGCTGCGACCAGTACGGTGCGCACCTGGGCGCGGGAGAATCGGGCAGCTATGGCGGTGAACCCTAGCGTCAGCAGGGAGGCGCAGACCATCGCAATCAACTGCCCGGTCGCAGCTCCGTCTTTGGTCCAGTCGGCGCGGGTGATGAGTAGCTGCGGGATGACGAACAGGAGCGTGAAGTAGACGGTTGACAGCGCCAGAGTTAGACCCGCGGCGGCGAGAAACTTGCCCGAGGTGATTGTGGTGGCCGGCACGTACCCGTCGGGGCGGCGACGGATATGCACGATGAGCAGGGTGAGCGCGGCTCCGGCGGTGATGAGGGCGGCGGTCGCGTTCGTGGTGAGCAGGACGATGCTGCCGGAGAGCCCGACGACGAGTAGCGCGCCCCAGACGTCGAAGCGATCGAGGGTGGGGGTGCTCCGGGTGAGGGAGCGGTTCACGAAGGGCACCGCGATCAGAGTGACGGCGAGCATGGACAGGGCCAGACGCCACGACACTGCTGCGGCGAGCTGCGTGCCGATGAGCGGGCTGACCGCCCCGAAGAGGCCCATGCCCGCGCTGATAATTCCGACTCTGCGTGCGCTGCCGGCCAGTGCGATAGCCAGTACGTTCAGTCCAGCGCCGCCGGCTGCCTGGATGGCGCGTCCGGCGATACCGAGCGATAGCCAGGGCGAGAGCAGGACGATGAGGGTGCCGGCGGCGACGAGGATCGCGCTGGTGACCAGCACGGTGCGCTGGCCGCGGTGGCGCATGAGGGCGGCCTGCAACGGGGTCGCGGCGGCGAGTACGAGGCCGAAGACGGTGGCAAACCATGCCGCGCTGGCAGTTGTGGCGCCGAGACTAACGCCGATGTCGTCAAGGATCAGCACGGCCGCGTTGTTCGCCGCGGCGACCGGGGAGGCCATGAGCACGAGCCACCACACCGGCACCAACTGCCGGGATGGTGCGTTGGCCTGGGCTCGCGCGGGGCTCGGACTTGAACGTGTTAAGTCAGCCATGATTCTCCAGGATTGGGGTTCGTGATGATGGGGCTGCCCGCGAAATGCGGCAGGGTCAGGACCGCAAAGGCGGCCCTGACCCTGTGCTTCGGGTTCTTACCAGGGAACGATTTGCTCGTCCTGGTAGAAGCCGCCGCTGCCCGCGTCGGCGGGTAGGTTCACGACGTGCTTGATACTGGCCGCACCCTCGGGAACGGGGCGGCCGCCCTCCCCGCCGAGGTCCGTGGCCGTCCAGCCCGGCGACGCAGCATGGACGATGATGCCCTCGTCCTTCAACTCCGCGGCTAGAGCGGCCGTGAAGGCGTTGAGCGCGGCCTTGGAGGCGCTGTAAGCCGAGGAGTACGCACCCATGCGCGCCAGCGAAGCGGCCTCGCTCGAGACATTGACGATACGGCCGTTTTCGGACTTACGCACCAACGGCAGAAACGCCTGAGTCGTGCGCCACTTGCTGAACAGGTTGAGCTCCAGCGTCTCCTGCAGCTTGTCGAGACCGACCGTGGAGGGCTGCTGGTCGTAACCGAAGAGGCCGCCGACGTTGTTGACCAGCACATCGACGCGGCCGTACTCGGCCTCCACCTTCCGCGCTGCCGCGTCGATGCTCGCCTGGTCGGAGGTGTTGAGCTGGATCGGATGGACATCGCCGCCGATCTCCTCGGTCGCCTTGACCGCCGCCCGCTCGTTGCGGGCGCTGAGCAGGACGGTGTCGCCGTCGGCTGCCAGCTGGGCAGCGAGCTCACGGCCCAAGCCGCGGTTCGCGCCGGTGATAAGAACAATGCGTGCCATACCTGTGTGTCTCTTCCTGATCAATGGTCGATGGGTGGGAGGCAATCCGGTCCGGGTCCGGAATCGGCACCGGCCTCGGACGCATCCCGCAACCATCGTGGGCGCCATGGATCCACCATGTCAAACAAAAAACTGCTATCGTTCAACATTATGGAATCCAAACAATCCGGCCGTGTCGTTCAGTCGGTGCAGCGCGCGTTCGAGCTGCTTGAACGCATCGCCATACAGCCCGAAGGAGCGCGTCTGAGCGAAGTCGCTGACGGCGCCGGCCTTAACCGCAGTACCGCCCACAACCTCCTGGCCTCTCTCGAAGAGCTCGGGTACATCACGCAGGACAAGAAGGGCGGTACCTACCGGCTCACCGGGAAGATCAACCGCCTCCAACGTCTGGACGCCGAGGCCGAACAGGCCCTCCGGACGCAGATCCGGCCCGTGCTCCAAAACGTCAGCGCAGCATCCGGAGAATCCACGTTCCTCGCGCTGGTCACCGGCCACGACTACCTCTGCGTCGACGCAGTTCAGTCGAACAAGCCCCTGCACCTTGCCGTCAGGCCCGGTGAGCGCAAGTCATTGCTCGGTGAAGCCCTCGGTCACGTCCTGCTCGCCGCCGATGCCGATCTCGCGGCGTCCGTGCGGGGCGACGACCCGAACTCATGGATTCAATACGCACGCCAGATCGCCGATGCTGGACGCCTCGGTTTCGCCCTCGACCTGGACAGCCAGCGGGCCGGGATCTCCTGCGTCGCCGTCGCCGTCACCCCTCGCGCCGCTATCGCAGTTGCCGGGCCCACCAGCCGCCTCCCGAAAGCACGCCTCGTCAAGATCGGCGAAAAAATCCGCCAGGAACTCGACGCAGTACGGCCGGCCAATCAGGAATGGCTTTAAACGGCGTGGTACGCGATCGCGGAAAGGCCCGCACGCTGGGCGGGTTCTAGCGGTCGTTGCAACTCCCAGAATTTTTGGGAGTTTCAACGACCGTGTCGTCTTTATCGGAGGAAACTGCCGGGCGGAGGAGCCCACGGGCCCGCTGGTGGTGGATCTGGAGGGTTCAGACCGCTGGCTGTCGGATTACGAGGATTCCCCCGACCTATCGGTTCTGCGCTTCGTTGGCGACGATGTCGTGCGGGCCGAGCCGGTCCGAGGCCGACTTGGCTTGGTGCCAGTACGGGTAGATCAGCGGTGGGGCAGACACCCGGTCCAGGCGTGCCCGCTCGTCGTCGGTAAGGTCGAAAGCTGCTGCGGCGAGGTTATCGGTGAGCTGCTGCTGGGTACGCGCTCCGACGATCAGGGTCGAGACTGCGGGCCGGCCCAAAAGCCACGCGAGAGAAACCTGCGCGGCCGACACCCCCCGCGCATCGCCGATGGCCACGAGCTCGTCGACGATGTTGTAGAGGGCGTCCTCGTCGAGCACGGGCGGTTCGCCCCAGCCGCTGAGCTGGCGGGAGCCCTTCGGCGGCTGCTGTCCGCGCCGGTATTTTCCTGACAAAAGTCCGGCCGCGAGCGGGCTCCAAACCGATACCCCCACGCCGGAATCCTCGGCGATCGGCAGGAGTTCGTACTCGGCCTCACGCGCCTGCAGCGTGTAGTGAATCTGTTGGGAGACGAACCGCTGGTAGCCATGCCGCGCGGAGACACTCAGTGC
>JBKJVX010000223.1:0-19948 GCA_046717065.1 Arthrobacter sp.
TTGGCCGCTGAGATATTGGTGGGCCCTGCAGGCCCGGAGCCCAGGGGCCCATTCGGGCAGCCGCCCATTCCCGGGCCGCCAAGCTCGCCATACTCGGCGATGGTCAGGCCCTGCCGGTTGGCGTCCGCATCCTCTTCCTGCCAGGCCATCGCCCGCGCACCGCCAGCGGCCGCCGCCAGCTCGGCGGCGTTTGCTTGGTCAAATATGTAAGTGGCGGTGAAGGTATTTGGGCCGTCAAGACCGAACTCGAGGCTGGACCGGTAGCCAACGTCCGCAGTCAGCGGTCCGGCTACCGCACGGACGTCGCGGCGGCCTACAGCCGTGTCCTTTAGCGCGGGCTCCACGATGCGCTGTTCCATCTGGGCTTTGTTGACCCCACCAGCGACATGGCCCTTGACGACCACTGTGTTGCCGTTGCGGATGGAGGAAGCATTGACGTAGGTGTCCTGGACGGTGGTGGTCCCTACCTCGGTGGTGCCGAATTTAATGGTGACGGCGTCACCGGGTTTGATGTCGGGGGTGACCTTCACGTCAGTCCCTTCACCCCAACAGACTCCGCCTGGGTGGTTGATTTCAAAGGCCACGTCCCCGGCCGCGACGACGCTCTTCGCGGAGCCGACAATCCCGATTCCGGGGCGGTGGACCTCCACCGTAGCGGTCTGGCCGACCCTGTCCTGGTAGCCCTCGATGGTCACGAAGTCCCGATCGGGGAAGACCACCACATTGTCCGGAAACGTCGGGACGGCCGCATTGGCGGTGGGGATGGCGAGCAGGGAAGTGGCACAGAGGACGGCGGAGACCGACCCAATAATGCCGGCCCTTCCAAAACTATGGACGCGGACTCCCCGCTCTCCTGGTCCGTGTAGCGCAGTTTTCATAAGAACCCTCACTGATCCTGGGTGCGCAAGGGGTTCACGCACAGTCACAACGTAGGAAGTCCACCTTGTGGAAACGCTGGCTGCCGTCCTGCTGAACAGGACGCATTCACCTGCCGAGGGACAGGACGGCTGGCTTTTCACAAGGAACGGAAACGGCTCCTAGGGAATCCCTAGGAGCCGGCAGCCGGGCGGTCATTAGCCCCCGCCGGGCGCTGTCCCACGCTTGGTGCGACGACGCCGGGCAGGGCTTGGCAATCAGGTCTTCCTGGTTCGGCCCGAGTGGAAGAACGCGGCAATGCCTGCGGCGAGTCCCAACAGCCCGGCCGCCAAGGCCGCCCAGACCAGCCCGGGCATGGGCGCATCCGAGTTCACTGACGCTACGGTCTCAGTGGCTTGCTTTGCAGCAGCGGTGCCGGCATTGCCATGTTGTGCCGAAGTGGCGGCAGTGGTCACAAAGGATGGGGCGGGGTCCTCGGGTTCGCCCTGGCCTTCTACCACCGGATCATCCCAGTTCCGGACGGTGCCGTCGGAGTAGGACTGCGCCACCGGCAGCATTACGGTGGTGCCGGCCTCCGGAAGCCGCCCGACATAGACGGAGAACATCTGGTATTGATCGATAGTCAACTGACTGGATTCGTCCTTGGCGGTCCAGGATACGGACAAGGGCGCCTCTGTGATGGTGGCACCGTTCACTGTTACCGGCTGGGGCAATGTTCCTCTGACCACCTCGGCGGTCCAACCGGGGACAGGCTTCACCCGGACCGATGTGAACGGAGTAGCCGTGGGCAAATCCACCCTGATTTTCGTGGTTGTGGCGGTCTCCGACTCGCTGGGAACCCTGAAAGTCACCTGCGTGGAGGCTCCTTCCGCGGGGGCGTCCGGTGTGACGGTCACGTGGGCGGTGGCCGCGCCGGGGCCAAAGGTCATAAGAGTGGCCGTGGCTGCCCCGATGGCAGCAACTTTAAGGGAACGCGAATTTTTGGTTTTCATGGGAAAGTACCTTTGCTGGGTGCCGCCCAGGTTCGGAATGATGGCGGGCAGCGGGTTGTGGGATTGACGGCAGCATCGTTCCCTGCACCTGCCTCCGCACTCAGATAGGCGAGGTGAAAGAAACGCACCGCACCGGCGGCCCCCGGATGCCGTCAGCACGGTGGTTTCGCCAGGGAGTCGGTACTGGCCCGGATCCGCATTCACCACAGGACGGGCCGGACCAAAAGATGGTAACGGGCTGGAGGGCCTGCGTCAGGGGGCGAAACCAAGCGACGAGCCGCCAAAGCCCTGCTTCTGCCCTGGCCAATAGGGCCGCAGTTACAGCAGCGCCAAGAACGTGCGCCAGCGACATGGCTAGACCGGGGTCCGGGGGCAGGAGGACTCCAGGGGCCTCAGTGAGGCAGGCGCCGGAGGGGGCGGCATGGTGCCAGCCGTGCTGCGGCGACGTCACGCAACGGGTTTCCCGAGCGAGGAGGCTCAGAGCTTGGTGAAGCAATACCTGCCCGATTCCAACGACGGCGGCAATTCTCCCCATCGACAATCGGCGGCCCAGGACCAACAGGACGGCCAGCAAGACCAGCGCGATCAACGCCGTTGAGGTCTCGGCAGCCGGAAGCTTACCTCCACCTAGGACATGCGGACCGGCCGCAAGCAACCAAACGGCCCCGGTAACCAGCAGAGGACGCAGGAGGCGCAGCACGGGTGCACTCATTTCGCAGGTACTCGGGCTGCGCCGGCTCCCTGCGTTACATGCTGGTTCCGTGGACCCTGGCCGCCGCGGTTGCTGGCCATCGCGGCCGTGATAGCGAGCGATATGGCTGCGATGGACCACATTATGGGTCCGCCCAGCTCCGCGGCCGCAGCTGCTGACAGGCCCCAAGGATGGCCAACGGATGTGTACCAGGGCAGTTCCATTGCCGGTGCCTGCTCCGTCAGTTTCCAGCCGCCGAAAGCGTAGACGCCGGCCACTCCGGCCAGGACGGGCATCCGCTGACGCGCCACGCTGCTGGTCCCTGGGCCCGGGGCGCCGGTAAGGGCGGCGGTGGCGAGAGAACCGGTCAGCAGGGCGAGGACGGTCATTGTGCCGTACCCGATTTGTCCCACGGCTGCCCACTCGAGCAGCGGGGTGTAGTAAATGACGAGGAGGGACGCAGCGAGGATAAATATGGTCAAAACCGGATCCCTGCGCAGTGCTGCCATGAGCGGCTGCGCGGACCTCCCGAGGATTTCCCTCATCCCCATGCTGCCGTCTGTTCTGGCCCTGATGGCAAGGTGGGCCAAGGTCAGCGGGGCGGCCGGGACGAGCAGCAACGGCACGACGGCGGTGAGCATCATTTGGGTCAGGACGTGCGCGTTAAACAGGTAGCCCTGGTAGACGTGCACGCCCCCGTTCGTGACGATGAACAGGACCGCCATTCCCGCCAGCCACGCCGCCGTTCGCTGCGCGGGCCAGGGCCGGCCCCCTGCCCGCAGCCGCCGCACCCCGGCCAGGTACGCGAAGACGGCGAAACCGCAGGCCAGGCTCCACAACGGGTCAGGAGCCCAGCCGGAAAGGTATTCCCAGAGGCCAGGCTCGGGCAGCCCGGCGGCGAAGTCCCCGGCGGACGTCTTCCCGGACCCGGCGGCCGGCGGTGGTTCTGTCCGGGCAAGCGCAGCGGCCATCCCGGAAGCGGCACCCATGACTGCGAGTTCGACGACGGCGAGAGCGGCGAAGTGCCTGCCACCCCGCGCCGGGTGCTTATCAAGCCGGCCCAGGGACCAGCGCCGGTGCAGCGCCCCGAACAGCCCGAGCACGATGAAGACTCCGGCTTTGGCCAGGACAATGACACCGTAGGGGCTCAACAAGGCCTCGACCGTACTGATTCTTGTGAGGGCGCCCAGGATTCCTGAGACGACAAGGGCGATGAAGCTGATCAACGCCAGCGTGGAGTACCGCCTTGCCGTCACGCCCAGCTGGCCCGCCGGCAGCACCGGCCTCAGCACGACCAGTGCCAGCAGGCCGCCCAGCCACACCGCGGCGGCGCCCGCGTGCACGAACAGGGTGGTGGTGCTGTCCGCGTGGTCGGTGCCGCCGGCAGCATGGGATTTCATGACCAGCGGCAACAGCCCTGCGAAAGCCGCGACGGCGGTGACGGCAAGAAGGCGCGGGCTCCTGAGCCGGAAGCACGAACAAGCTACGGCGGCGGCTATCAGCATGCTCAGGGCACCTGCGCGGCCAGCATCAATCCTGGTCAGGTACGTCCAAAAGGCCTCATCAAGTCCGGCTGTCGGCGCCCTGTTGGCAAGGAGCAGGAAGCTTGCGGACGTGTGGACCGCGGCGGCCCCGGCCCAAACTACCGCCGACCATCCGGCCAGCCGAAGTGCCCGTTGATAGGCGGTCCCGCCGTGGGGGAGGGCGAAGGCTGCCAGGACCAGCGCACCGATGGTGCCGGCGCTGGCAAGGTTGAACACCAACTTCGCTGCAGGCAACCCCCAGGTCACGGCCGGGCCTGCCCGGTCCAACAGGCCCGGGTCCGCGGCGCCGCCGTAGATGTAGGCCCAGACCAGCGACAGCATCCCGGCCGCCAGGAGCGCCAGCAATGCCACTACCCGAGTTCTCAGCGACATCGCGCCCCTTCCGCCAATCCACCGGCCCTGATCGTGTTCGCACAGCGATTCGGCCTCTTTCGTCATGCCAGCTTGGCGTGGGCCGCTTGGGAAATCCTTGGCATTACCGGGCCCCAGATTTCCCCAACGTTTTCGCACTGTTGTTCCTCCACTCTTTGTGTATGTCGATTTCACGCCGTCAGGCACTGCAAATAGGTGGTATCGGAATCATTGGCGCCTTTGGGCTTGCCGTCCCTTTGGGATCGGTCGAGGCCAAGTCTGCGAGCCGGTTGGATCCCCGCAACATGCCCAGGCCCTACCAGCGGGCTCTGACTATCCCGTCGGTGCTTCGACCCACAAAAACCACTGTGGATGCCGACGGCCATAACAGGCACCACTACCGCATTGAGCAGAGGCTCAGCTCGGCGAATATCGTGCCGGGACTGAGCACGCCCATCCTTGGCTACAACGGGACGTTCCCGGGACCAACGATCAAGGTGAATCAGGGCGAACGCATCACCATGATGATGGACAACGTGCTGCCGTTGCTCCATCCGCAGTGGGGGTACCGGCTCGATACGTCCACCCACCTGCACGGTGCGGCCTCGCTGCCGCAGTTCGACGGGTACGCCAACGACCTGACCGGACTCGGCTATTGCAAGGACTACGAGTACGGCAACTTCCAACCGGCGCGGACCCTCTGGTATCACGACCATGCTGTCCACAACACGTCGCAAAGTGTCTACTCCGGGCTGGCGGGCCATTACCACCTGCACGACGAGGTTGAACGAAACCTGCTTCCCCAGGGCAAATTCGACGTGCCATTGACCGTTTCCGACGCCATGTTCGCCGCCAACGGCTCCCTGGCCTATGACGACAACACCCATTCCGGCCTCTGGGGTGATGTCATCCTGGTAAACGGCGCGCCATGGCCGGTCATGAAGGTCCAGCGGCGGATCTACCGCTTCCGGATCCTCAATGCTTCCATTTCCCGCTCCTACCGTTTCTCCCTCAGCACCGGGGACCCCGTGACCATGGTCGCCACGGACGGCGGCCTGATGCCTGCCGTTCAGCAGGTGACATCATGGCGCCACAGCGGCGCAGAGCGCTACGAAGTCCTCATCGACTTCTCCAAGTACCCGGCTGGAAAACGCGTGGAACTGCGCAACCTGTCCAATGACAACAACGTGGACTACGACAACACCGGCAGGGTCATGGCCTTTGATGTGACGAATGAACCGGTCGATACGTCCGGGCCTGCCGCAAAGGTGATGCCGAAACTACTCGCCCCGAGCACCCCCATGAGCCTGACGCCCTCCCAGTCGGTGAAAAACCGGCACATGCGCGTGAAGCGGGACAACGACATCTGGACCTTCGGCGGCATGACGTGGGACGAAGTGGTGGCAAGCGGCTACCGGAAAGTCCTGGCAGACCCGGACCTCGACGATGTTGAAATCTGGACAATCGAAAACAGCTCAGGGGGATGGTTCCATCCGGTCCACATCCACCTCGTGGACTTCCAGATCCTTAGCCGCAACGGGAGAGCACCATTTGCTTACGAACGCGGGCCAAAAGATGTGGTCTACGTCGGCGAGGGCGAGACGGTCCGGCTGCTCATGAAGTTTGAGCACCACCGCGGCCGGTACATGATCCACTGCCACAACCTCCCGCACGAGGATCACGACATGATGGCCCAGTTCAGTGTGGGCATCGACACGAATGACCCCGACCCCAACCACCCCATCGAGGCGTCGCGGCCGCATCCGATTGGCCAGATTACCGTGGAGGAAACCACGGTAAACCCGACGCCGGAAACGGCAACCACCGGACCGGCCGCCGGAGGCGACCCAACCGGGACGGCTGCGCCAGCCGACGCTGCGGCGCCCGTTCCCACACAGAGCGCAACGCAGCGGGCGGCTGAACCGCCGCCTGCACTCAACGACGTTCTCACCATCACCACCGCGCGGCACCGCCTTAATAGGGACGTGGACTTCGCGGGAACCTCCAGGATCAACGGGGCCGTCCCAACCGGTACAGCCTCGGTGAAGGTCTATGACGTAACGCCCGGACGTGCCGAAACCCTGCTGGGCACCGTCTCCATCAACCCCCTTGGCGGCTGGTCCCTGCAGGCCAAGCCTGGCCCGCGTCAACAGGTCACATCCGTCAGGGCCGAGTCCAGCCGCGGGGGAAAGGCCACGAGCCAGGTGCGCAGGGACTGAGATCCTGCATCCCCGCCGAGGGAGCACGTTGCCAGGGAACCTTCCATCCATGCGTCCAGGATCACGGCGTCGCCCAGGAATTCGGCGGTGGCGCGATCTGCGGGACGGGTGTACACCACAAACGGGTTGCCGATCTGCGCGAGCTTTCCGCCCCGCATCACGGCGACCTGGTCCGCGAAGGAGAGGGCTTCCGCCTGGTCGTGCGTCACCCGCCACGGCCCGCCCGCCGCCGGACAGCTTGGCCTGGTCCAGCCCGAAGGCCACGTTTTTGGCCACAGTGAGGTGTTGGAACAGTGCGCCGTCCTGGGCCACATACCCGATATGCCGCGTGGTCCAGCCGCCGGAATCCTAGGATTCCGCATCCCCCCGCCGCTAGTATCTGAGGCAAGACAAGGTCACCCTAGACAGGGGTCAGCAGGAATGGTCGAAGCAGCAACGGCAGCGGTTTCCACGGTGATCCGCCGGAACAACGTCACGGTGTCCGGGCGGGCTGACGGGCCGGTGATGATGTTTGCCCACGGCTACGGCTGCGACCAGGACATGTGGCGCAGGCTCCTGCCCTACTTCGCCGACAATTACCGGCTGGTCCTTTTTGACCACGTCGGTGCAGGCCAATCTGACGTCAATGCATATGACCGGGAAAAGTACGGGTCCCTGGATGGCTACGCGGCGGACCTTCTGGAAATTTGTGCATGCCTGGACCTGAAGGACGTCATTCTTGTGGCCCACAGCGTCAGTGCGATGATGGCGGTGATCGCTGCAACCCAGGAACCGGAGCGATTCTCCCGGCTCATCCTTGTTGCCCCGTCGCCGCGCTACACCAATGACCCTGCGGAGGGCTACGTGGGCGGGTTTTCGCAGGACGACATCGAGGGCCTGCTCGCGTCCCTGGACAGCAACTATTTCGCCTGGGCTGAAGCGCTGGCTCCGATGGCCATGGCCAACCCCGAGACTCCGGAGCTGGCCGAGGAACTGCGGAGCAGCTTCTGCCGGACCAACCCGTCCATTGCCAGGCACTTTGCCCGGGTCACTTTCCTGTCAGACACTCGGCAGGTGCTCGGGAAAGTGCCAACGGACAGCCTGATCCTGCAGTGTTCCGACGATCTGCTCGCGCCGCCGGAGGTAGGCACGTATGTGCACCAGCACCTGGAACGCAGTTCCCTGGTGCACCTGCAGGCCACGGGGCACTGCCCGCACGTCAGTGCACCGCAGGCCACGGCCGACGCCATCTTGCAATATCTCGTTTCCAGTCCGTGACAGACACCCCTCGTCCGGGCCTGGCCCACTTCAAAGCGCTGTTCAACCAGGCGCCATGCGGCTACTTGGTGACGGACGACGGCGGCCGCATCACCGCGGTCAACGACACCTTCGTGAGCTGGACGGGTCTCAGCCGCTCCGACCTGCTCGGGTCCACCCTGCAGTCCCTTATGCCTGTGGGGGACCAGATCCTGTATTCGACCCACTGCATCCCACAGCTGGGGATAACGGGCGCCGTGTCCGAAATTGCGGTCGAAATCATCGGCGCCGACGGCCAGCGCCGGGCGGCACTGCTCTCGGCGTCGCGGTCCCCGGCCTCAGGCGAGGAGCCCGCCGCCGTCCGGGTGGTTATCTTCAGCGCCCACGAACGCCGGATGTACGAAAAGGAACTCGTTGCAGCCCTTCGCGCGGCGGAGGAATCCGAGGCCCGGCGTGCCGAGGCTGAAAAGGAACTGCACCGCCTCGCGCTGCATGATGCCCTCACCGGCCTGCCCAACAGGGCCGGGCTGAAGGTGGCGCTGGACCAACTTCCCGCCGGCGGCGCTGCCGGAACGCGCAGGCTGGTGGTCCTTTTTATAGACCTCGACCATTTCAAGGCCGTCAATGACAGCCTGGGGCACGCTGCGGGGGACGAGGTGCTGATCTCCGTCGCGCAACGCCTGACGTCGCTTTCCGCAGGAACAAACACTGTGGCCCGGCTTTCCGGGGACGAGTTCGTTGTGGTGGACGCCTTTGCCAGCCCGAAGGAAGCCACCGCGCTCGCTGCCGGGCTTCTGGAGGTCCTCAGGACGCCGATGCAGATCGAAGGCCTGGAAATCGTCACCTCCGCGAGCATAGGAGTGGCAGTGGCCGAGGACGACGGTGAAACCCTTGAAGACCTGATCCGCCGCGCCGATATCGCGATGTACCGGGCCAAGGAACTGGGACGCAGCCGCTGGGAGCTGCATCAACCCGCGGAGACGGATCCCACGGTGGACAGGTTGCGCGCGTTGGGCGAGCTTCGGCGTGGAATCAGGGAAGGGGCCCTCCGCGTGCACTACCAGCCCCAAATAGACCTGCGTACCGGGCGCACGAGGGGGGTTGAGGCGCTGGTCAGGTGGCAGCACCCCACGCGCGGCTTGCTCCCGCCGTCGGAGTTCATCACCATGGCCGAGGAATCCGGACTGGTGCGTCCGCTGGGCGCTTGGGTCCTGGGCGAAACGCTGAAACAGGCAGACAACTGGCGCCGGCAGGGCCGTCCCAGCAGCGCCCTTGAGTTCGCCGTTAACCTTTCTGCCCGCCAGCTCAACGACCCCGAGCTGGTCCCGATGGTGGAATCCGGCCTCCGGCTCCGGGGCATCGACCCCGCGCTTTTGCTGCTGGAAATAACCGAGACAGCCCTCATGGCCGATCCCGCCGCCGCACTCGCATCGCTCATGGCCCTTAAAAACCTGGGCGTAGGGCTGGCCGTTGACGACTTCGGTACCGGCTACTCGAGCCTGACGTACCTGAAGAGATTTCCCATCGACGAACTGAAAATCGACAGGTCCTTTATCAACGGGCTGGGCTCGGACTCCGGAGATTCGGCCATTGTGGGCAGCTGCATCGACTTGGCGCACGCGGTGGGTATCCGGGCAGTCGCCGAAGGCGTGGAAACCTCCAGCCAGGTCCAAATGCTCAAGGCCATGGGCTGCGACCTCGCCCAGGGGTACCACTTCGCCCGGCCGCTTCCGGCCCCCCTCCTCAAGGAATGGCTGGACGCATACGGCGGCGGTTAACCGGGTCCCCGGTGCGGGCGTTCCCTCAAACCAAGAGTACAGCTACCCGTCTGTTCGGATACAGCTGCACTCAAAGTTTGTGGAAACCAGGAAGAAAAGAGTCTGTGGCTGGCACTCTGGCCCGATTGTGGACGCTTCGGGTGCCTTGCCTGAAGCATTAGGCGGCGATCAGTGCGCGCCTTGCGGGTGCGTGCTCCCGGCGCGGTGCCAGGACGCTGATGGTGCAAGGTGCCTGCTGCGGATCGATCCTGGCCGGCAGGTGATGCGTTTCGGAAGCGGTATGAAGCATTTCCAGGGCTTCTTCATCAACCCTTGCATGGCTGATGTCCAGCTTCAGGTCAAGGCCTTCCAATAAGGAATTGGCCCGCTTAACTACTACGTAAAGTGCGTTCACGCTGTGGACGGTGATATGCCCCTTTGCAATCACCAGAGCCTTGGCGTGGTCGAGATCTACACGGACAACGATGTTGAGCTTCGAATTCAAGTTGTAAAACCTTCCCCGGCATTGGCTGCGACGCTGCAGCTTCTTGCGTTGGCCTGTTTCTTAAGCCTTATCCAGAGTAAGGGGCAAATGTGACACACGCAACAGTTACGTATTTATTACACCGATTAGGATGCTGATCCTGTGACGCTCAGTGGCCCATGTCGCTGGAGGACGCACGCACGCCGGAGCCACGGGCGGCTAAAGCGGCCACCCGCCGTCGAACTTTCCAACCAGGAATTGGCTCAGCGCACCGCTTCGGGAAGCCTTCCGGTTAATACTGACACCGGCGCCGATGACCAGCGCTCGCGCTCGGGCTCATAGGAGATGACAACGGAGGTGTCCCTGTCCCGTGCCTCATCCATCGCGAGCAGCAGGGCGTCCTCAACGTGCCGCGCGTATTCGAGCCGCTCGGCCAAGGATCCCTGAAGGTCGCCGTCGTCGATCAGGACATGGCCTTTACCGTCCACGATGACCTTCAGCGAATACCCCTGGTCCTCATGGAGGGATCCCCGCGTTGTTGAAATCTCGGTGACCCTGTCTGCCCGGACCAGCCCGTTGCCGAGCGTGCGGATCCACACTTCACCCATGGAAAAACCTCCCCTTTGGCAGTGGGCGCGAATCAGCACCCCATAAGGCAAACGGTAGTCCTTCGCAAGGGTTTTGTGACCCCCAAATGTTTGCTTTTCATTCCCCTGCTGCCGGCCGCCCTAGGATAAATCTGATGACTTCCCCGGATGACCCCCAGCCGTTCAGCCTGCGCGCCATCGCGGTGGCCGCTTTTGGCCCCACCTTGCTCTTCGGGATCGGCCAGGGAGCGATTCTTCCGGTGGTGGCGCTGACCGCCCGCGACCTTGGCGCGTCCGTTGCAGTCGCGGCGCTGATCGTCACGCTGATTGGACTGGGCTCGTGGGTTTTCAACCTGCCCGCATCGCTGGTCACGCTCAAATTCGGCGAACGCTGGGCCATTGTGGGCGCGGCTGTCGCGGCCGGACTGGCGCTCGCCGCAGCCGGTTTGTCCTCCCTGATCCCCAACGGACTGTGGCTGCTCGCGGTGGCGATGGCCGTCGTCGGTATGTCCGGCGCGGTGTTCGGCCTGGCCCGGCAGAAGTACCTCACCGAGGCCGTTCCCGTGGCGTTCCGGGCACGGGCGCTGTCCACCCTGGGCGGTGTGAACCGGATTGGTGTGTTCATTGGCCCGTTCCTGGGCGCTTTGGTGATGCAGTTTTCCGGCATCGGCGGGGCGTACTGGGTGGGTGTGGTGGCGATGGCTGCCGCCGCACTGCTGTCCCTCACTATCCCGGACCTTGAGTTGGCGGACACGCACGACGGCGGGAGTGCCGGTCCGGAGCCCACCCTCCGCAGTGTGGCGGTTTCCCATTCAGGCGTCTTCCTGAGCGTGGGCGTCGGGATACTGCTGCTCAGCGCGTTGCGGTCGTCCCGCCAGGTGGTCATCCCGCTGTGGGCCGACCACCTTGGCATGGACGCGACGTCGGCCTCCCTGATTTACGGACTCTCCGGGGCCATCGACATGCTGGTCTTCTATCCGGCCGGCAAGCTCATGGACCGGAAGGGCCGGCAGTTTGTGGCCGTCCCCTCCACCCTGCTGATGGGTGCTGCACTGTTGCTGATCCCGCTCACAGGGTCCTTTGTGGGGTTGCTCCTGGCGGCGCTCTTGATTGGGTTCGGTAACGGGATCAGTTCCGGGCTGGTCATGACGCTGGGTGCGGACTTCTCGCCAGACCGTGGGCGCGGCCAGTTCCTGGGGCTCTGGCGGTTTATGGCCGACGCCGGTTCCACCGGCGGGCCTGTCCTCCTCTCCGGCGTGACGGCTTCGGCATCCCTGGGCGCGGGGATCTCAGCCACGGGCATACTCGGGTTCGCGGCGGCGGCCGTGTTCGTCGTCGTCATTCCCCGGCTGAAGCACCGGCGGAACTACTGACGGGGCGCTATCCTCAACAGATGAGTGAAACGGGAACGCCCACTCGCATCAGCGCGCTGCAAAAAGGCGCGTGGTGGCTGCAGGACTACCTTTACGCCGGCGTCTGGCAGGTCCGCGGCATGCTCTCCCGCGTGCAGCCCGGCTCGTTCCACCAAGGCCACAGTGCTCCCGTGGTGATCATCCCCGGGGTGTACGAAAACTGGCAGTTTATGCTGCCCCTCATCGAGTGCATCCACGACGCCGGCCATCCGGTTCACGTGGTGACCGTGCTGCAGCGGAACAGCCTGGACGTGCCCGCTGCCGCCAGGTTGGTGGCCCAGCACCTGGAGGAAGCGGGCCTGCGGGGCGCCGCCATTGTGGCGCACAGCAAGGGCGGGCTCATCGGGAAGTACGCGATGCTGAACCTCGATCCGGAGCACCGGATCGACCGGATGATCGCCGTGTGCACGCCGTTTTCGGGGTCGCGCTACGCCAAGTACATGCTGCTGCCCAGCCTGCGCATTTTCTCCCCGCGCAACGCCCTGACCCTCCAGCTGGCCCGGGAGGAGACCATCAACGGCCGCATCACCTCCATCTACGGGCCGTTCGATCCGCACATTCCCGAGGGCAGCATGCTGCCGGGGGCCACCAATATCGAGCTGCCGGTCGCCGGGCACTTCCGGATCCTCGGTGATTCCGAAACGTCGCGGATCATCGTGGAGCAGTTGAACCTTCCGGTGTGACACTTCGCGCCCGCCAACCGGCGGGATGCAGCCTTCCGGCCGCACCTTTTAGGCTGGTCATGGGTTGGCGACCGAAAGGAGAAGCACTGTGACGTCCACTGGTGACGCCGGCCGCAAACGGGCCGCTCCGGAAGAGCCGGACCACTCGCGTTCCAGCAGTGCGGTGGAGCGCCGGCAAAGCAGGTGGGCCACCGTCCTCGCTGTCCTGCAGCGGCTGCTGTACCTGGTAGTGACCATAGCCGTGGGCTGGGCTGTCTACTACTTCCTGCTCGCTCGGCTTTCGCGCGGGCCAGAGCAGGCATGGGTGTTCCTGCCGGTCTGGCTGATCCTGGCCTACGCGCTGCTGCCGCGCATCCACAAAATCCTCAGCAGCCTGTACATCCCGGACTACTTCATCGGGCGGACCAGGACGGGCGACGGCGTACTGGGCGATCCCGTGAACCTCGCCGTGGTGGGACCCCAGGAGGAGTTGCGGCAGGCGATGCGGACGGCGGGGTGGGTGGAAGCGGATCCCATCACCCCGGCCACGGCCTGGCGCACCCTGACCTCGACGGTCCTGGGGCGCAGCTACCCGCATGCCCCGGTGAGCTCGCTTTATGTGTTCGGCAACAAGCAGGATCTTGCCTTCCAGCGGGAAATCGACGGGAATCCGCGTAAACGGCACCACGTCCGGTTCTGGAAATGCCCGGCCGGCTGGATGCTGCCCGGCGGACTGTCCGTGGACTGGGTGGGAGCGGGGACCTACGACCGTAGCGTGGGGCTGTCCCTGTTTACCTTCCAGATCACGCACAAGATCGCCGACCGCACGGACGAGGAACGCGACTTCATCATCGAGACCCTCCGCTCAGCCAACGCCGTTGAGTCCGTGCATGTCATCCTCAACTACTCCAGCGGATACCACCACCGCAACGGCGGCGGTGACGCCATCCGCACCGACGGGCACCTTCCGATTATCGACCTGCACCCGCCGAACCGGCTGCGCAGGGCGGGTTCCCCGGCCTCCTAGGTCAATACACCTAGGCAGTCGCTTGCCGGAGGGGTTTCGTGGACTCCTTGAGCGCCGGGCACGTCAACCGTCGCTGGGGCCTCCTGGGCTGGTGGCTGTGCCCAGGATGTGCGCGACGGGAGGGGCCAACGGACCTGCCGAGAAGCCGAACCGTCGGCTGGCCTGCACAGTGAATCCCGCCGCGGTGATGGCCCGGAGCGTGTCCCGGTTGGGGTGGCAGCCGCCGGCCATCCGTTGCCAGGCCGGGGTGAGCAGGTCTTCGGCTGCGGCCAGCAGGCGGTTGTGGGAACGGACGTGCTCGTAAAAGGCGAGCGTCCCTCGGGGGCGCAGGACCCGGCGGATTTCAGCGAGTGCAGTGGCCTGGTCGGCCACGCTGCACAAGACGAGGCTGGCCACCACGGCGTCCGTGCTGGCATCTTCCGCGGGAATCTGTTCGGCGGCGCCGGCCCGAACCGTTATGGGCACCCGTGCGGAGGACGCACTGGGCAGGGCGAGGTTTCGGAGATAGTCGTCCGGTTCGATGGCCAGGACCTGGGTGACCGTTTCCGGGTAGAGCGTGAAGGCCGAGCCGTCACCGGCGCCGATTTCGATGACGGTCCCGCTCAGGCCTGCAAGGATGGCTCGCCGGTGTTCCGTGCCGCCGCGGCGGTTCATCTCCTCCACAGCCCGAGCGTAGGCCCGGGCGAAGCGGGGGTGCTGCAGGTCCGGCGGCCCGCTCTCGCCGGAGGATCCTTGTTCCTGCCTGCCGGCGCCGGTCATACAGTCCTTCTTCCACCTGGTCTTAGCGATCCTAGTCTGCGTTGCTAGTCTGCGTTGAAGGGGTTGCTCGTGTCCGTGGCGAGGGTGCCGCTGCTGGCCTTCAGGACGCAGCCTGAAGCTTTGCCGGCAATTTCGAGGTCGGGGAAAGCGGCGAGGCCTGATGATGCTGGCCGCGTAAGCGACCGTTCATCTCCATCGTCCGCGAGGCGCTCTACGCACCGGAGGCCAAGCAGCGCGGACCCAACGGACAGCCGTGAACAGCAACGTCCTCTGGCAGTTGGCGCTGCTGGAGATGTGGCTCCAGCACCACGGGGTGGGCTAACGCCAGGTGAGGTCAGCGCCCCGGTGAGTCCCGCCGTCGTGCGGCGTAGGCGAACAAGGCGGTGGTGGCAACGGTGGCCAGATACCCGGCGATCACGATCAGCGAGATCCCGGCCCAGAAATAGTTGGTGGTGCTGACCTCCTGCCAGGGACTGGGCGCGATCCGGACCAGCGAATACATCGCCACCGCGGCCGACGCCAGCCCGATCAGCACCGGCAGCGTAAGCCAGATCCGGGCCGACCCGATGTGCCCGCCAAAGCCGTCCCACGCATTCCACGCCCCGCGGCGGATGATGAGCCAGCCTGCCGGAATCATGAAAGCGCCCACCAGCAGGAACGCGGCCACCACGTCGGCCGGCCGGTGCCACTGGTTGATCAGCGTGGAGACGCCCGAGGCAATCGCGAATGTGCCGCCCACAAAACCGGCCATTGGGCGCCACCGGGGCGAGGCCATCAGGAACACCGCGGCCGCCGCCGACGCCGCCAGTGTTGTGTGCCCGGACGGCAGCGAATTCAGCTCCAGCGTCACCACGCCCTTGTCCGGCCGGGCCGGAAGCACATCCTTCAGGATTTGGGTGGCAATATTCGCGCCGATGCAGGCAGTCACCGCGATGCCGGCTTCCGTCCAGTGCTTCCGGATCGCCGTGACAAAGAGCACCACGACGGCGGCCATCACCAGTGAGATGGTGGGCAGCAGGTCCAGAAACCTGGTGGTCGCCTTGCCCGCCGGCCCGTGGATATCGACGGCCTCCACCAGCGCGGACTCGTCGATGAACTGGCCCGTAGTGGTCTGGACGAAGTAGTAGTACGTGGCGACCAGCCCTGCAACGCAGGCCAGCGTGGCGAGCACGAAAACGAAACCCGAGCCCGGAGCGGGGCGTGCTGGGGTCCTGGTCGGTGCCTGCCGTTGAGAAGTCATCACTTCAAGGTTGTCACAGAAAGCTGGGATCCCGCCGCACGTGCCGGGGATGCCGGGTGAGCCAAGCCCCGGAGGCATTCACCCCAGGTTCCGGGCGAGTTCCTCGATCAGTTCGAACTGCTCGCGCACGCCGCCCTCCATGCCGGACTGGGCAATCATGTCCCGCACGTCCTTGCTGCCTGCGTCGGTGCGTATGCTGACCAGGGTGGCGCCGCCGTCGGCATCGCTGAAGGTGACGGTGTTGACCACGGACCCTTCCTCGCTGTCCGGCGACGCACCCGGCGTCTCCAGGACCTCCGTGTGCACGATCCGTTCGTTGGGCACGATCTCGCGGTACGTTCCGTGGAAGGCCACCTCGAACTCACCGTGCGCCACCATCACGTAGCGCCATGCCCCGCCTACCCGGAAGTCCATCTCGGCCGAGGTCATTTGGCCCCGCCGCCCGGGCCACCAGCGCTTGACCAGTTCAGGTGTGGTCCAGGCCCTGTACACGAGGTGCCGGGGCGCGCTGACGGTCCGGGTGATGAGGATTTCCCGGTCGCTGGGAAAGGTCACGTCCATGGTGCCTGTTTGTGTCATTGTCCTGATCCTTAGTCCTGCGTGTCTTCCTGTTTGAGGTCGGCGAGTACGTCGTCCAGCAGTTCGAAGCGCTCGTCCCAGAGGTGCTGGTAGCTGGAGGCCCAGTCATGGATGGGCTTCAGCGCCTGGGGGTTGAGCCGGTACAGCCGCTGCCGGCCCTCATCCCGCACGTCCACCGCCCCCACCTCCCGCAGCACCCGCAAGTGCCGCGAGACCTGGGGCTGGGCCAGGCCAAGGAGCTCCACCAGCTCGTTCACCGGGCGCTCACCCTGGGTAAGGGCGTCCAGGATTTGCCGACGGCGGGGTTCAGCAACCGCGTTGAAAGTGTCCGTAGTCGTCGCTGCCCGGGCCATGCGCTTATCATATACCCATATGGATATGCGTTGGAAGGCGTCGCCGCCCTCCACTTGTACAGTGGGTCCATGCCTACGCCGCCGAGCCCCTTGCCTGCCCTTGAGGAACTGCTGGCAGGCGCACACGTGGTGAGCCTGCCCATGCGGGTGAAGTTCCGCGGCATCATGGCGCGCGAGTCCTTGCTGCTGCAGGGTCCAGCCGGTTGGGGAGAGTTCTGCCCTTTCCCGGAGTACGGCGACGCCGAGGCCTCCCGGTGGCTTGCCGCCGCGATCGAGGCCGCCTGGACGGGGTTTCCCGCTCCGTTGCGTCCGGTGATTCCCGTCAACGCAACTGTTCCCGCGGTGCGCGCGGAGAAGGTGCCGGAGGTTTTGGCGCGCTTTGGCAGGGTGGACGCAGTGAAGGTCAAGGTTGCCGAGCGCGGCCAGACGCTCGACGACGACGCCGCGCGCCTCTCCGCCGTACGCTCCGCCCTTCCGGATGCGGCCATCCGGGTGGATGCCAACGGGGGCTGGGATGTTCCGGCCGCTGTCGAGGCGCTCACGCGGCTGGCCAACGTCGGCCTGGAATACGCCGAACAGCCGGTGCCCACCATTGACGGGCTGGCCGAGGTGCGGCGTGCCTTGCGGGCCGCCGGAACACCAGTGCTGATCGCGGCGGACGAGAGCGTCCGGAAGGAATCGGACCCTCTGCGTGTGGCCCGTGCCGGCGCGGCCGACCTCATCGTGGTCAAGGTGGCGCCGCTCGGGGGAGTACGGCGTGCGCTGGACATCGTGACGCGGGCCGGGCTTCCCGCCGTCGTGAGCTCAGCGCTGGACACCTCGGTGGGGATCCGCGCTGGCCTTGCCCTGGCGGCGGCGCTTCCGGAATTGCCCTACGCATGCGGGCTGGGTACCGTGTCCCTGTTCGAATCCGACATCACCATGGATCCGCTCGTGGCCGACGACGGCGCCATCCGCCTCCGCGACGTCGCCGCCGACGCCGGGCTGCTCGAGCAGTATGCGGCTCCGCCAGAGCGCCGGGACTGGTGGCTGGCCCGGCTCCGCCGCGTCCACGCCCTCCTCACCGCCTAGACCCTCTATCACTTTCTGCGCCTTTTCCGCCGACGCTCCATCACCTGCCGGGCCTTTTTTGCGGACGCCCCATCACATTCCGCGCCTTCCCTCTTTTTTGCGGACGCCCCATCACATCCCTGCAGGTCACGAGCGGTTAACCAGAGCTTCACCTTCTTGACTACTGCGCGTAGAAACCGGCTGACAGGGTGAGGGGACCGCATCGATTTCCCCTGGAAGGCCCCCATGTCTGAAACGACTGCCCGCAAGTTCACCCTGCTGCCGATGCTCGGCCATACCAAGGGCAAGCGCAGTGCCGTTACCTGCGCGCTGAAGTGCGACAACGCCTGCGCAGGCGACGTCTGCAACACCAGCTCCAACAGCTACTTCCGCGACATCGCCTCCGCCACAATGTCCCGCCGCGCCGCCCTGGGCTTCGGCGCCGCCGGTGCGCTCGCCGTCGTACTCGGTTCTGCAGTAACGTCCGCCGAACCGGCCTCAGCCGCCGGTCTCTCACCTGCCGCGAAGACGGGCTTTGGCCCGTCCAAGCTGCAGTTCACGCCGATCGCGTCGATCGACGCCGCCGTCGACGCGGTCACGGTTCCGGAAGGCTTCACCTGGAAGCCTGTCATCCGCTGGGGCGACCCCATCTTCAACGACGCGCCGGAGCTGGACCTGAACAACCAGACGGCTGCAGCACAGGAAAAACAGTTCGGCTACAACAACGACTACACGGACATCCTGGAGATTCCGGGCAGCAAGGGCCGCCGCGCGGTCCTCTTCGCCAACCACGAGTACACCAACGAGAACATTATGTTCCCGGCCACCATGCCGGCGAAGCAGATGCGCGAAGTGGGCCAGGCCGCACACGGCCTCTCCGTCGTCGAGCTCAAGCGCCACAACAAGAACCAGCCGTGGACCTACGTCAAGGGCGCGGAACTGAACCGCCGCTACCTGAACAGCACGGTGTACGAACTGACCGGACCGGCCGCGGGATCCCCGCTGGTCCAGACCGCCGCGGACCCCAAAGGCCGCTTCATCAAGGGCACCCTGGGCAACTGCTCCGGCGGCACAACCCCTTGGGGCACCATCCTTTCTGGCGAGGAAAACTTCAACGGCTACTTCGTTGCCCCGGGCACGTCCCCTGAGGACAAGCGCTACGGCCTGACCTCCAAGCCCACCGCACGCGGTTGGGAACTGGACGACCCCCGCTTCGACACCCGCAACACCGACTTCAAGAACGAGTCCAACCGCTTCGGCTGGATCGTGGAAGTCGACCCCTTCGACCCCACCTCCACGCCGAAGAAGCACTCTTCCCTGGGCCGCTTCAAGCACGAGGGCGCCAACGTCATCATTGCCGAGTCCGGTCACGTGGTGGCCTACTCGGGCGACGACGAGCGCTTCGACTACCTGTACAAGTTCGTATCCAAGGACAAGTACATCGAGGGCGACCGCAAGCACAACATGACCCTCCTGTCCGCGGGCAACCTGTACGTCGCCAAGTTCACGGGCAACTCACCGGCCACTGAGATCACCGGCACCGGCGCCGTTCCCGCTGACGGCGCGTTCGACGGCATCGGCGAGTGGCTGCCGCTGGTTGTCAACGGCGAGTCTGTGGTCGACGGAATGACCGTGGAAGAGGTCCTGGTCTACACGCGCCTCGCCGCCGACAAGGTTGGCCCCACCAAGATGGACCGCTGTGAGGACGTGCAGCCGAGCCTCCACACCGGCAAGGTCTATGTTGCGTGCACCAACAACGACAGGCGTGGCACCGGCACCCTCGAGAAGGCCACCGAGGTCAACCCCCGCAATGAAAACCGCGACGGCCACATCGTGGAAATCATCGAAACCGGCGACCAGACCTCCACCACCTTCACGTGGAACCTGCTGATGGTCTGCGGCGATCCCAAGCAGGGCGACGTCACCTACTTCTCCGGCTTCCCGGTGGACCAGGTCTCGCCCATCTCCTGCCCGGACAACCTCGCTTTCGATTCCGTGGGCAACCTCTGGATCTCCACCGACGGCGCCCCCTCCGGCATCAAGAAGGCCGACGGCCTGTTCAAGGTCACTGTCGAGGGACCTGAGCGCGGCAAGGTGGAGCAGTTCCTGGCCGTGCCCCGTGACGGCGA
>JBKJVX010000224.1:0-3832 GCA_046717065.1 Arthrobacter sp.
CGGCCTCCTTGGCATCCATCACCTGCAAACCGTCCAAGTTCACCCCCTCTGCCCACACCCACGCCTGCAGCGACGTCACATCCACTGTTGCGCTCGCCGATGGTTCGTCGTACGCCTTCAACAACAACGTGGCCGGGACGACGTTCTATGCCGTGTGGGTCGGCAACGACGGCGGCAACCACCTGGGCAAGAACACCTCATCCATGCGGTACAAACAGAACGTCAGGCCCTACGCCGTGGACCCTGCCAAGGTGCTGCATCTGGAGCCGAAGATCTTCGACCGCAAGCCGGTCAGGATTCCCACCCCGGAGGGCCAGGAAGGCCCGGACCAGATGGTCACCGGGGCAACCGACGAGTACGGCCTGATCGCTGAGGAAGTCAACGAGCTCGTGCCCGAAATCGTGGTCTGGTACGACGGCGAGATTGACGGCATCCGCTATGACCTGCTGGCACTGGCGCTGCTGGACGTGGCCAAGGACCAGGACCGCCAGCTCAAACAACACGAAGAAGACATCGCAGCCCTGAAGGCTGCGGTCATTGCTATGGGAGGAACACTATGACGGTCAACCGAGGACCAGGCGTTGCACCCATCGCGGGCGTTGGCACCACCACCGTAGAGCACCGGCTACAGCTGGCAGGGCTCTACGCGGAGAACGCCCCCGGCGTCCCCCGCTCGGGCGTGCTCGGGCAAGCCACCGACCAGCTGGTCATTGCGAAGGCGGACTGGTCCTATGACGTCGTCCCCGCTGCCCTGGTCATTAGCCGGACCGCCGCTGAGGGCGTCTACACCCCGACGCTGACCGGCACCACCAACGTGGCCACCGATCCCGCTCCGGGGACGAACTCCCGGTGGGACCTGATCTACGTCAAGCAAAACGACCAGGCCAAAGGTGACGCCGACAACGCCGCCGTGATCGGCGTGATCAAGGGCACCGCAGCAGCATCCCCGACGAAGCCCACCGGTTCCCTTCCGGCCGGCGCCTACGTCATCGCAGAGGCCCGGATCTTCGCCAGCACCACCGGCACGTCCAACGGCTCCAACACCCTCACCCAAGTCTGGCGCCACACAGCCGCGCGCGGCGCAGCGTTCACCATCCGCAACTCCACCGAACGGGCCGAGATCACAACCCCCGCCCAGGGACAGGAGATCGACAGGCGCGACACCGGCCGCCGGGAAAAGTGGAACGGCACCCGCTGGGCCCAGGCCGTGATCACCGAGCTGGGGCACAGCCTCGCCGGGAGCAGCGGCGCGATAGCCCAGACCCCGAGCTGGACGGACCTGCACACCGTAACGGGAACCACGCAGGGCGGCGAAGTAACCATCGATTACGACGTCGCCCTTGCCAATGGGAACTCAGGCGCGCACCGTGACGCGGCAGTCAGGATCACCTGCGACGGCGGCGAGATCGACGGCTGGACCTTCACCTGCCCGTACGTTGCCGGCGTGCAGGCGCCGGTCTTCCCGTCCCTTCAGGTCTCGCACACCCCGACTGCGGGTTCGCACACCTGGAAGATCCAGGGCAACGCCAGCGCCGCCGGCGCTGTCGTAGTCGTCAAGGGCTCAGTGGCCGTCACCGAGAAGCCGTAGGGCAGGAGGGCCAAACGTGTGGAACAAGAAGCGTCGGGGATTTTGTCCTCGTGGCTGGCTCAGCTCGGGATCTTCGGTCTCGGGCTTGTCGTCATCGGATTGTTCGTGTGGCTGTGGATGCGCGAGTCACGCGCCGTCCGTGCCGACACCGAAACAATCATCGCCCGCAAAGACAAAGAGATTGCAGACCTCAAAAAAGAGCTGGCCGAATCCGAAGCCAAAGAGCGGGACAGCTATAACAAACTCCTGGCTTGCCTCTACCCCAAGAACGGCGGTAACGAGTGATGCCTGATACAGCGGCGCGCCGTAAGCGCAACATGTACGCGGCCATTGTCGGGATTGTTTCAGCTGCCCTGCTGATCGGCGTGTTCCTGTGGGGGACGGCAGCTGCCCAGCGCAGCGAAGTTCTGACGGCCAACACGGTGACAATCGCGGAGCAGGTCAAGCAGGCCTGCGCTACCGGCCAGCTCGTCATCGATGACCGGGACTTGTGCGAGAAAGCCAACCAGATTGCTTCGTCCCCAGCCGAGCTGGTGCCCGGCCCGCCGGGCCCTGCCGGCGCTGACGGGCAGGACGGGGAGGACGGCGCGCCGGGGCCACCAGGTCCGCCCGGTCCAGAGGGCCAGGACGGCGCCGCCGGCGCCAGCGGCCCGCCGGGCGAGACCGGCATCGCAGGAGCGGCAGGGGCCACCGGCGCACAGGGCGCAGACGGGGCAGACTCGACAGTCCCCGGACCGTCCGGGCCGCAGGGACCAGCCGGACCGCAAGGCGAAACGGGACCTCAAGGCTCCCCCGGAGTCGACGGAACGAACGGCGCCGCGCCGACGTCCATAACGTTCACCGACCAAACCGGCACCACCTACACCTGTACCCCCAACCCGCCAGGGTCCACCACCTACACCTGCGCAGCACAAGGAGGACTTGTCCCATGATCACCCTTGTGAAGCCGTCCCGCGGCCACGTGACCCAGGTCTACGGGAACACCCAGCCGGACGGCAACCCGCACGCCGGGCAGGACTACGCGTACACCAACGGGGTGGAGATCTACCCAGAGGTGTACGCCGCTGGTGACGGCGTGGTGCTGTTCGCCGGGGACGCCCGGGGCCTTGCCTGGCCGAACATCATGTACCTGAACCCGGACTTCAACCGCAGCGACAACGTTGATGAGTCGGCCGGGAATTACACCATCATCGCCCACCCTGATGCGGCCGGGAACCGGGTAGCTCTCACCGGTTACGGCCACCAGGAAGAGATCTGGGTCAAGGCTGGGGACAGAGTCAAGGCCGGCCAGCGCATCGGCACGGTGGGTGCAACCGGCTTCAGCGCGGGCAAGCACCTGCACTTCGATCTCGTGCTATTCCCGTTCGACGTTGACGACGCGCCCTACTACGGCCGCGTCGATCCCAACCCATACTTCGCCGGTTCCCTGTCCTACCAGGGCGGCACCATCACTCAACTAGAGGAGGACGAAATGTCCGCAGAAGACATCAAGTATCTGAAAGACAAGGCACACCGCGCAGAGCAGCTGCTCCTGTCTTTCCAAGCTGTTCTCACGGACCCGGTTTCCGGGTACATCGGGAAGGCCGCCATGATGATCCTCTCCGGCGGCAACACCTCCCTGTTCCTCAAGGGCAAAGGGAACGCCACCATCTACGCCTACAACATCGAAACGGGCGAGCTCCGTGGACTGGTCTATGACGAGTGGGTCGTTGCCTCTGACGCGGGGGCGAAGGCGGTTGACGTGGACCAGGAAAAGATCGACGGGCTTCTGGCCCTGGCAGCGGCAAAGGAGGGCAAGTGATGGACGGCCTCCTGAACCTCGGCACGCCCGCGCTCTGGGCGCTCGCCGTGGGCTTCTTCAGCCCGCCGGTCATCAGCCCCAACCAGCAGTCACGCTGGTCCGAACGGACCCAGGCGCTGGTGGCCTTCGGCTTCTACCTTGTCGTGGCCGCGGTGACCGCCTACGTCCTGGGCCTGTTCAACACCCTGGACATCCTCCGGCTCGCGCTGCTGATCTTCCTCGCCGCCGGCAGCAGCTACAAGACGCTGTGGAAACCAACCGGGATTAGCCCGGCCATCGAAGCAGTGACCTCTCCCAAGGCTGACGGAAAGCACGAGGCATAACCCATGACTGAACTAAAAGCAGGCGACCGCGTCACCCTGACCCTCGCGCCCGAGTATGCCGGCGAAGTGGTGGAGGTGCTGGAAGTACCCGGCGATGACCTCTACAGGGTTGTCCTCGAC
>JBKJVX010000225.1:0-11653 GCA_046717065.1 Arthrobacter sp.
TCCGGAACCGCCAACACGTGCATCGACGAAGTCGGTGAACCGGCCTGTCTTGGTTTTGGCGACGAAAGCGGGCTCAGCTGTTGATGCTGCGCTCATGCATATCACGCTCCCAGTAACTTGGTCCTACAGGTTCTTTGAAGTCGCTGGTGGCGACCAGGTAGCCCTCGTCATCAACTGCGATGGGCAGCTGGGGGAGCGGCCGGCTGGCGGGGCCGAAGATCACCTTGCACTCTTGCGTGAGGTCGAAGGTGGACTGGTGGCACGGGCACAGCAGGTGGTGCGTCTGCTGCTCGTAGAGAGCAACAGGGCAACCGACGTGGGTGCAGATCTTGGAGTAGGCAACGATGCCGTTGTAACCCCAGTCCTCGCGGCCCGCAGAGGGGTTCAGCGATTCGGGATCCAGGCGCATGAGCAGCACAACGGCCTTGGCCTTCTCGTTGAGCTTGCCCTCGTGAAGTTCGTTCAGGCCCTCCGGGATGACATGGAACGCTGAACCGATGGTGACGTCGGAGGCCTTGATGGGCGTTCCGTCAGGGTCCCGGGCGAGGCGCTTGAGCTTGCCGTCCGTGGGTGCCCACATGGTGTGGGCGAGCTTGTTGTCCGGGCGCGGTCCGAGGTCGCCGAAGATGGCAACCGCAGGCAGCGGGGCAAGTGCAACTGCACCCAGCAGGGTGTTCCGGATCAGCGGACGGCGCTTGATGCCCGTCTCTTCCACGATGTCGTCAACGATGCGGACAGCAGCCTGGCGGTCCTCTTCGTAGCGGATGGCGTGGCGCTCTTCGGAGACTTCGTGGTCCGGCATCAGGGCCTTGGCCCAGTGCACGATACCGGTACCGATGCCGAGCATCGCGAATGCCGTTCCAAGACCCAGGAGCATGTTCTGGAGCCGGATGTTGCCGATAGTTGATTCGCCGGCCCCCAGATCAATGGCAAAGTACGCCACCAGGAAGATCAGGGTTCCAACAACAGAGATGCCAAATAGTAAGGCGACCTGCCGTTCTGCCCGCTTTGCGGCCTTCGGGTCCGTGTCAGCCAGGCGCAAACGGTGCGGAGGAATTCCAGGGTCCTGGAACTTCTCCACCTCATTCTGACCAGCCGTAGCTACGGTGCCCGAGTGGTTCGGACTGCCGTCACTATGGTTGCCCATAATTCGCCTCATCCTTCTCTCGTCCCGGCGGGTGCCGGGTTAGTTTCTAATATCAAGCTGCTGACGGATCAGCAGAAGTTGTGCAGGGCTTCGAGGAGGTCCTAGGACGTCCGCGAGGTCAGCCAGATGGTGAAGGCGATGATGACGCCGAGACCTGCGATCCAGACGAACAGGCCTTCTGCCACGGGACCCAGGGATCCCAGCTCAGCGCCGCCGGGGGAACCGCTGGTTTCGATCTGCTTCAGGAAGGTGATGATGTCGCGCTTGCCTTCAGGGGTGATGTTGGAGTCGCTGAAGACCGGCATGTTCTGCGGACCGGTGACCATGGCCTCGTAGATGTGCTTCCCGGACGTGTCCTCCAGGGCAGGCGCGAACTTACCGCGGGTCAAGGCACCACCGGCGGCAGCAGCGTTGTGGCACATGGCGCAGTTGGTGCGGAAGAGTTCGCCGCCGGCGGCTGCATCGCCGCCTTCGTCAAGCAGGCTTTCTTCAGGGATTGCCGGGCCGGCACCCAGGGAGGCAACATAGGCTGCAAGCTGATGAGTCTGCTGATCGTTGAACTGGACGGGCTTCTCCAGGGCCTGGGGGCCGTTCATCTGCATCGGCATGCGGCCGGTTCCCACCTGGAAGTCCACCGATGCGGCGCCAACACCGACGAGGGACGGGCCGTCCTGGGAGCCACTTCCACCCATGCCGTGGCACGTGGCGCAGTTGGCGGCGAAAAGCTTGCCGCCTTCTTCGGCGTCATTTGCAGTGAAGGTGGTGGTGGAGGCCTTGGCCTCGTTGACGGTGGTGGCCACGGCGTACAGCCCGCCGGTGATGAGGAGCCCCATCAGCAGCAGCGCGATTGCTGCCAGTGGGTGACGCCGCTTTTGCGAGAGTGCCTTCACGTGGTGGTTCCTTTATTCGATCCTGCGCCGGCTCCGGGAGCCGCTACCTGAAATTCTGCCTCTTGTAGAAAAAGAATCAAAGCTGGCTACTTGAGTACGTAGATGACCAGGAAGAGGCCGATCCAGACGACATCCACGAAGTGCCAGTAGTACGAGGTGACGATCGCAGACGTTGCTTCGAAGTGCCCGAACTTCTTCGCGGCAAAGGAACGGCCCATGATCAGGAGGAAGGCCACCAGGCCGCCGATCACGTGGAGACCGTGGAAGCCGGTGGTCATGTAGAAGGCCGAACCATAGGCGTTTGAGGAGAGCGAGACGTGCTCGGAAACCAGCATCGCGTATTCCGTGGCCTGGCCGGCGACGAAGAACGCCCCCATAAGGAAGGTCAGGGTGAACCACTCGTTCATTCCCCAGCGGGCGAACTGGAGGGCCCCTCCGGTTCGGCGCGGCTGCAGCCGCTCGGCGGCGAAGACGCCCATCTGGCAAGTGAATGAACTTGCCACGAGGACGATCGTGTTGACGAGCGCAAAGGGGAAGTTGAGCTTGGCCGTCTCATCCGCCCACATTTCCGCACTCGTGGAGCGCAGCGTGAAGTACATGGCGAAGAGACCGGCGAAGAACATCAACTCGCTGGACAGCCACACAACGGTTCCAACGGAAACCATATTGGGGCGGTTCAGCGTGGGGTGCGCCGGGGTACTGGGGGCATGGGTCGCAGATGTCACATAGACATTATGTCTGTAAAAGTCCGTGCTGCCCAACGCAAACCGCCTTTTCGGGGGACTTTTTCTACAAAGACGCGAAATCGCCGCAAAAAGTTCTCCCGCCGGTTCATATTGGTCACTCCCGGCCATCCCCCGATAGCATCAACAGGTGACTTCACAGGCATCTGCAGCGGCGCCAGGCCACACCTGGCCGCGGCTGATCTCGGCACTGATCAGCGGCAAGGACCTCACGGCGGACAGCACCGCCTGGGCTATGGACACCATTATGTCCGGGGAAGCGACGCCCGCCCAGATCGCCGGATTCCTGGTGGCCCTCAGCGCCAAGGGCGAAACCGTCGAGGAGCTCTCCGGCCTGGTGGATGCCATGCTGGCCCACGCCAGGCCGGTCTCCATCACAGGTGAAAAGCTGGACATCGTCGGGACGGGCGGTGACCAATTGAACACGGTAAACATTTCCACCATGGCCGCCCTGGTGGCTGCGGGAGCAGGCGCGAAGGTGGTTAAGCACGGCAACCGGGCGGCGTCGTCGTCGTCCGGCTCAGCAGACGTGCTGGAGGCACTGGGCGTCCGCCTTGACCTGTCCATCGAACAGGTGGAACGCAATGCTGAGGATGCGGGCATCACCTTCTGCTTCGCCCAGGTCTTCCACCCGTCATTCCGGCACACAGCCGTTCCCCGGCGCGAGCTGGCCATCCCCACGGCCTTCAACTTCCTTGGCCCGCTGACCAACCCTGCCAAAGTCCAGGCTTCAGCCGTGGGCGTCGCAAATGCAAGAATGGCGCCGCTGGTGGCGGGCGTCCTGGCCCAGCGTGGGAGCCGTGGCCTGGTGTTCCGCGGAAATGACGGGCTCGACGAACTGACCACCACGGGTCCCTCAACCGTCTGGGAGATCCGCAATGGCAGTGTGACGGAACTGACGTTCTCCCCAGCGGACCTGGGCATCAAACCGGCAACTGTTGAGCAGCTCCGCGGGGGAGACGCGCAAGCCAACGCCGCCGTGGTCCGCGATGTCCTTGCGGGCAAGGAAGGTCCGGCCCGGGACGCCGTTCTCCTGAATGCGGCAGCCGGCCTGGTGGCGTTCGACAGCAGTGCGGACGGCCCGTTCCTCGACCGGATGCAGAAGGCATTCAGCCGCGCAGCCGAATCCATTGGCTCAGGCGCTGCCGCAGCCGTCCTGGAGAACTGGGTCTCGTTGAGCCGTCAGTGATCGCCCTGCCCGGCTACTACTCGAAGCCGAGGGCGAAAGCTGCGTCCAGGTCATGCTGGGAGTAGGCGCGGAACGCGATGTGCGTTGTTGTGTGGACAACTGCAGGAACCTTGGACAGGCGGTCCGCAATAACGTCGGCCAGGTCCTCGTGCCGGGGAACGCGTGCCACCGCGATCAGGTCCCATTCGCCGGTAACGGAATACACCTCGCTGATGCCCTCGATCGCTGAGATCTCCTCGGCCGTCTCAGGAATGCGGGCAGCGTCGGTCTTGATCAGAACGAATGCGGTGATCACGATAAATCCTTCCGGATCTGTTGCGCCGTAGCATAGCCCGGCAAGCTTCTCGGTGCTGCCAGCCTATTACATCAGGGCGGGCTGCCGGCGGACCTCCAGCCAGCCGGGCCGCCTTCTTTCAGACGCTCCGGAGCCGCCGGACCCCTGCCCATGCCAGCCGCCACCCCACCAGCAGCAGCCCCAGGCTCAGCAACGCCACGATGATGAACGGCAGCACAACCGTCTGGCCCGTCAGCAGCCGGAGCACCATGCCGCCCCCCAGGGCCCCAATCCAGACCGCCAGGCCCGTCCAGCGCACCGACAAGGGGTTGCGCCATGCTCTTGCCGCCAGCCAGCCAAGGGCCGCCCCGGCTAAGAAGGGCCAGGCAGTGAGCAGCACTCCGGCAACAACGTCGCCGCGTTGGTGGGCGTCACGGCCGCCGGCGGCGAACACCAGGATCAGGACGGCGTCGGCAATGGCTGCAGCTGCTGCCAGCCGCCCCGGGGACGAAGGGCGGGTCCGGTGGATCGAAGGCGTCATGGTTTCGAGCCTAGCAATTGGCAGTGGCTCCAGTGGGGTCGCGCTACCGGGCCCCCTCGTTTGCCCCTTGCCGGACACCCCGTCATTGAGCAGGATGGACAAACCAGGCAGAAGGAAGGCGGGAACCATGCGGCTGCTGCTGGAAGCCGGTGCCTCGCGGGCTCTTTTGTACCTGGACATTCCGGATGTGAGGAAGTCCGTGGAGGAGCTCGAGGGCAGGGGAGTGGACGTAGTGGCGGCGCCGCACGCGATCTACAACCACACTGACGGGCTTCTTGGTCCGGCAGGAACGGACGAGTGGTTGGCCTTTATCCGGGACAGCGACGGCAACACGCTGGGACTCGTGAGGCAGTTGACGGCAGGACCATCCGCCCCCGGACCGCCGGACGTGTGAGCTCAATTGCGCCTCTGGACCGTTGTCCTCCCGGGGCTTCAGCACTAGGCTCAAGCCGGAAGGGAGCAACTATGCCACGCACCATCGGGACATGTCTCTGGTTCGAAAACCAGGCGGAAGAGGCCGCAGAGTTCTACACGTCAGTGTTGACGACTCAAAGATACTCAACATCTCGCGCTTCGGCGAGGGTGCGCCCGCTCCTGCAGGCCAGGCGATCGCCGTCGAGTTCGAGCTGGAAGGCCGCGGGTTCACTGCGTTGAATGGCGCACGGGCGTCCAGTTTCACCGAGGCGGTTTCCTTTGTGGTCGACTGCGAGGACCAGGAGGCCGTGGACCGCTACTGGACGGCCCTGACGGACGGTGGCAGTGAAAGCCAGTGCGGCTGGCTCAAGGACCGCTTCGGAGTATCCTGGCAGATCGTTCCCTCTGTACTGAGCTCGTTGATTGCCGGGCCGGACCCACAGGGGTCGCAGCGGGCGATGCAGTCCATGCTCGGAATGCGGAAGCTGGACATTGCTGAACTGCAGAAAGCCTACGACGGCTGACTCCCGGGTGGCCTGTACCTGTGTGGATGCCCGATCCAGCCACCGCAGTACTCCCGGAAAACCCGGCCGGCAGCAGGTCCAATGAATAAACCGCTGTGGATCTGCTGCCTCTTGGGAGCCGCCGTCGGAATCACCTTGGGCCTTGCTGTCTTTGACAGCCCGTTTATCGGCCTCGCGCTGGGCCTCGGCATTGGCGCAGTCGTCGGGGCAGGAATCGGGCCGCGGCGCTGACTTGCCGCCCCCAGTCGCTGCAGCGGGATCGCGCTATGCCACGAAAGCCCCGGAAGGTGCCTCGGTATACGAAATGTGAAACTCCGCGCCGGCTGCGACCAGCCGCGTGCGATAGCCGGACCGCAACTCCACGGAACGGGTCCATCCGCCGATGCACACCATGTGCGCGCGGGAAGCCGCGGCATTCCGCGGCGTCAATGAAAGTTCGACGGCGGCGCCTTGCTCCCAGCGAATGTCAACGGTAATGCCTGGCCGGGCAACCAGCCCGCTGACGCTGCCCGCGGCGAGTTCCGCCGGGAGCGCAGGCAACACGCGGATTTCTCCGGCATGGCTCTGCAGGAGCATCTCCGTGACCGCTGCGATGAACCCTAGGTTTCCGTCCACCTGGAAAGGCGGGTGCGCAGCGAACAGATTCGGGTAGAGGCCACCGGAGTGGTCTACGGCCGTGGTGGCGACTGGCCTGAAAATAAGGCGCAGCAGGTCGGCTGCCCGCTCCGGTTCCCGGAGCCGGGCGCGGAGACACAGTTTCCAGATCAGTGACCAGCCGGTGGAGTCGTCGCCCCTGCGGTCCAGCGTTGTGCCAATCGCGGTGCCCATGTCACCGGGCAGGGGAGTGCTGCCGGGAAAGGCAAAAACCAGGTGCGAAACGTGCCGGTGGTCCGGTTCCGTTTCGGGGTGGGATGGGCCCCATTCGAGGACAGCGCCGCTGCTGATGGCCGGCGGAGCGATCCGCGCCCGTGCAGCAGCAGACTCACCAACAATGGGGTGGTCCGCTTCGCCTACTTCCTCAGCCAGGGCAAGCACGGTGTCGAAGAGCCAGCTCAGCAGCGCCCGGTCCATTCCGGTGGAGGTGGTAACGGCGGCCCTGCCCTGTCCACTCAGGTAGCAGTTTTCGGGGGAGGTGGAGGGCCGCGTCCGCAAAGTGGTGCCGCCGTCGTCGAGCAGCCAATCGCATGCGAACTCTGCGGCTCCGACTGCCATCGCCCAGAAGCGCCGCAATTCGTCCGGAGCGGCTGAGCCGAAGCGTCGCCGCTCATCCAGGTGGCAAACGAGCCACACGCCGGCCATTGCCCACTGGGACCAGCAGGCATGTCCGGACGTGGGGGATGTAAACGCCCAGGCGTCACTGTTGTGGTGGGCTGCCCAGCCGCGGGTCCCGTACAGGTTTCGTGCCGTGGCACGGCCCCGTTCTGCCAGTGCCTCCACCAGGTCCAGCAGTGGCTCGTGGCACTCGGCAAGGTTGGCTGCTTCCGCCCCCCAGTAGTTCATTTCAGTGTTGATGTTCAGTGTGTAGTTGGAGGACCACGGCGGCTGCAGTTCGTCATTCCAGATTCCCTGCAGCGTTGCAGGCAGGGTCCCGGGCCGGGATGACGATATAAGCAGGTACCGCCCGTAATTAAAGAGCAGCGACACCAGGCCGGGATCGGCAGCCGGAGCGCCGTCTGGCTGTTGGGCGGCCGTAAGGATCCGCTGGTCTGTCGGCAGGTTTGTACGGATTGTTTGCGCATCGGGGCCTGGCTTCAGGACCAAGTTCACCCGGTCGAAGAGGAACCTGTGGGCTTCCACGTGGTCCTTCCACAGCACGTCAAAGCCACGATCCAGGGCTGCGCGTGCACGGGTGGAGGCCTTTGCGGCGCAATCGCCGGCATTTCCGCGCGGCGGGTGGCCGGGTGAGGTGAAGGTTGTGCTGGTGGCCAGTACGAAGACCAGTTCGGTGACGCCGGAAAGGACCAGTAGCGCATTCCCGCCATCGCTCCCGGTAGCACCGGGTTGTCCATCGTGGGTCAGGGCCAGAACAGTCGCGCCGGCAACGGGTGTAATCCCCGGCAGTTCCCAGGTAAGGGGTGGCTCGTCCGGTTCGTGGCCGGGAGCTGCATCCGCGGGAAGATGAAGCTGCAGGGAGAGTTCGCTGGATCCGGACGCGCAGTGCGTCTGGCGAAGGGGAGTCTGAAGGCGCAGGATGACCTCAGTGGGGGACTCAGAGCGGAGCCGGTGCACCAGTACCTGGTCCGGAGCGCTGATGAAGGTTTCCTGCCGGATGCTGGTGCCGGCCGCCTCCTGAAGGCTGCTGTGCGTAGCCGAGCGAAGGGACAGGTTACGTTCCACCAGCCGGCCGGGCTTCGGGGTCTCTATAAACACGTCGGCAAACGGCAGGTATGCCTGGGAGTACCGGCCCTGCAGTGCCTCGAGGTCCCGTTCCGCATCCACCGGCCTGTCCTCGGCTATCGCCGCCCGCGCACTGGCAAGGGCGGCCGCCGCAACCTCCGGGCTGACGGCTCCACAGCGGTGCTCGCTGGCCGGACTCCCGGACCATGCCGTGCTGTCATTGACCTGCAGCCTGACCTGGTCTTGGGCCGCGAGCACCATGGCGCCGAGACGGCCGTTGCCCAAGGGAAGCCCGTCCAGCCAGTTCAGCGCGGGGGAGGTGTAGTAAAGGTCGTTGGCCGTCATGTCAGGTACGCATGCATTCGGGCAACGTACCTGTCACCGCAGGACAGCTGAAGTTTAGGCACAGAGATGTCATTTCGTGCACTTTACCCGCCACCTACGGTGCGGCACGGTTATGGGGGCACCGATTCGATCCTGCGTTTCCCCAAACGTTTCTCCTGGCGAAAGCTTTGCGGCGTCACAAGAAGCGTTCACCGCCGCGAGGTGACCGGGATGCCAGGGTGACGCTTGTCGGCCCTTTTGCCAGGGGGCAGGGAGGGCCCGCGTTGCGATTTACTTGACATAATGTAGATTATCGGCGTTTAAACAACGGGAGTAGAAGTGGATGCGAGAACTCCCGTCTGCTGAAGAATTGGGCGTTTCCGCAGGTCAGAAAGGGTTTCGCATTCGTTCATGATCAAGGCACGTCATCTGGATTTGATCCTCTGTGGCCGAAAGCTATAGCTTTCCTGCATCTAATGCATGTTTCCATGGTTTAGGGGTTGCAGTGAGCGGTGCCGTTCGGAAGTCACCGTGGCCATCGACCTGCTGAACTGGCTGACTGGACATGACATCAAACTGCCTGAGCTGCAGCAATCCCACATGGCAAGCAGAAGGGCCCACAACCCGTCGCATTGCCGAGCGCTTCCTCAAATGGGCCATCAAAACCAAAACCACCCCAGCCGTGCTCACCATCGTCCCGCACCGCCGCGGCACCAGCCCAAGACTCGCTAAGCCCGGACAGGACGAAGCACTCAAACGAGTCATCGACGCCGACGGACTCGAAGCACGTGACAGGGCCGCCGCGGTCCTCATCCTCGTCTTCGGACAACAGGCTGAAATATGCGCATGGCCAGCCTGTTTGCGGTGTATTCCCTACGCGGGAAGTTCCAGTTCCCAGTCCTTGACGTCCGCCACCGGAGCGAAGAGCCTGGTGTCGAGCTCGTCCAAGGCCAGGTTGTGCCTTACCCGGTGCGGCCAGTTCCGGTTCGCCAAGGCTGCTTTGCCCAGGGCTACAACATCGGCGTCCCCGTTACGGAGCAAGGACACGGCCGTGTCCGGGTCATCTAGATTGCCGTTGGCGATCACCGTTACTCCTGAGTACTGTTTGGCCAGGGCAGCCAGGGACTCTGCGCCGCCTTCAAAGGCCGGGGCGGCAGCCCGGTATTCGGTGGTGTGGATAAAATCAATCCCTGTAGTCCCCAGGGTTTCAAAGATGACCCGTGCTTCTACGGCGCCGCCGCTCCACCGGTGGTCATTGTCACTGACCTTGGACTGGGAAATGCGGATCCCAACGGTCATGTCCGGGCCCACGGCCTCGCGCACGGCGCGGCAGATTTCGGCAGCGAAGCGCACCCTGTTCTCGGGTGAGCCGCCGTAATTGTCAGTCCGGTCGTTGAGGTAGTCGGTGAGGAACTGGTCAAGCAGATACCCGTTCGCACCGTGGATTTCGATGCCGTCGAATCCGGCTTCCCTGGCGTGCAGCGCGGCCGTGACGAAGCCGTCCCGGACCTCGTCCATCTGGTCCGCGGTGATCTGCCCGGGAACCGGGTAGGGACCTTCCCCTCGGTAGAACGCCAACTGTTCACCCTTGGGTGCGATAGGGGAGGGACCGATGGTGGAGTCCACGAACCGGTTCCCCTGGGTCTGGGCCCCTGCATGCATCAGCTGGGCGAATATCCGGGCACCGGCGAATTGGACTGCCTCGACGACCTTGGCCCAGGAGTGTGCTTGTTCCTTGGTGGCGATGCCCGGCTGGAACAGGTAGCCCTGGCTGTAGGAGGTGTCGGGGTAGATGCCTTCGGTGATCAACAGCCCGAAGCCACCGCGGGCATAAGCCTGGTAGTAGGAGGCCATTCTCTCGGTCGCATGCCCATCCTCGCTGGCACTGATGCGCGTCATGGGAGCCAGAGCAACACGGTTGGACAGCCCGGTTGAGCCGATCTGAACAGGGGACCAGAGGGGTGCAAAATCCGGCACGAAAATCTCCTTTAAGGTATTTCGGGGAAAAGAAAAAGGCAAACCGCAATGAAGCGTGCTGCCCGGAAGTGCAAACGACACACGAAGGGTAATGTTTCATGGGCCGGCCGTGGCGTGGCCGCGGACCTTGGGGCGGCCATAAGGGTGGATGTGAGGAACCATGGGGCGGAGAGCCGATCTCCACAGCCAGCTTCCATTGCCGCAGGTCGGTGCCCGGCTACGGAGCTTGTCGTTCCTATGTCAGTCCGGAGGGGACTTCCGGGCTGATTTTGATGGTGAAGCGGCTGTGGCCGTGCCGTCCTGTTCGGTTTTTGCGCGGGCCTTGTCTACTGCTTTGTTGAGTTCGTCCTCGAGTGTGGAGACTTCGGTGGCGGTGATATCCGCGATCAGGCCGGTGGTCCGGGAGGTCATTTTGTTTCCTCTCTGCTGGGGCCGGGTCCGTGAGCGGAAGGCCCGGAGATTTCGTTCCATACGCATTGGCCAGCTGCGCGGACTCGCAGAGCGATGTCCCCGCTCTGCCCGTCCCGGAGGCTGGTGAAGTCATGGATCGGCTCTGGCTGCAGCTTGTCCGGGCGGCCCTCCAGGATGGCCGCCCATAGCTGTTCCACCGTCGCGACGGATTCCGCGCCGCCCGTCGGTCCTGACACTAGCCATCCGTCGCGTGTGGCGACCACTTTCGGAGCCCCGGACCAGGAGTGGCAGATGCTGTTGACCGTTTGGGCCACAATCAGGTGTTGCCGCATTGTTCTGACCGGTCCAAGAACGGGATCGCTCACGACGGCTCGTCCGCATGCACCACACATGTGATCTTCCTTTGCTAGGGCATGACGTCGCCGGAATTTGGCCCCAGTGTCTGACCGACATAGAGGTTCCCGCCGGGATCGCTGGCCAGCAGCAGAGCGGTCGGGGCGACTTCGGCGGGCAGCCCGAAGCGTTGCAGCGGGAGTCCCGCCCGCTTGGCCGCCTTCCAGTCCGCGGAGATGCCGTCAACGAGGGGCGTCTCGATGGGGCCCGGGGCGATGCTGTTGACGAGCACGTTGTCGACGGCGGCTTCCAGGGCCAGGGCTTTGGTCAGGCCCACGACTCCGGCTTTGGCGGCGCTGTAGTGGCTGAGCCCGGATCCGCCTTTGATGGCCAGCTGGGAGGCGATGTTGATGATGCGGCCCCACTTCTGCCGCCGCATCTCCCCCACCACCTCCCGGCAACACAGGAAGACCCCCGTCAGGTCAACGGCAATCGTCTCGTTCCACATGGCCAGGGTCATGTCCTCCAGAGGTGATTCCGTCAGCAGTC
>JBKJVX010000226.1:0-8577 GCA_046717065.1 Arthrobacter sp.
TTTCCTGGTCCTTGTCGATCCGGTGCCCGACCGTTCGACGCGATAGTAGAAGGACGCACGAGGCGTTCTCAGTACGAAGGAGAAGAACCATGAAGTTCATGCTGATTATGCGCGCTACGGATGAGGCCAAGAAGGCATACGAAAAGGCAGACATCGAACAGATCATCAACGCCATGGGTGCCTACAACGAATCCCTCATGAAGGCCGGGGTGCTACTCGCCGGTGACGGGCTCGCCGACGATATGAGCGAAGCTTTCGTTGTGGACTTTTCAGCCGAGAACCCCATCGTTACCGACGGCCCGTACGGGGAAACCCATGAACTGTTCAACGGATTCTGGATCATCCAGGCTGCCAGCAAGGAAGAGGCGGTCCAGTGGGCCAGTCGCTGCCCCTTGGGCCCGGGCAACAAACTCGAAGTCCGCCGCGTGACCGATATGAGCGACTTCGAGGACTTTTCGGACAACGAGTTCCTGCGAAAGGAAGCCGGCTGGCGCGAGGAACTGAACCAGCCCTAGCCACATGGCAGACAAGAACCTGCCCACGCCGGCGATCCAGCGCACCCTGGACGCCGTGTGGCGGATCGAAAGCGCGCGGATCGTCGCAACACTTGCCAAACTGACTGGCGACGTCGGCCTGGCTGAAGACCTTGCTCAAGAAGCCCTGCTCGACGCCCTGACACAATGGCCCGGGTCGGGCGTCCCGGATAACCCGGGCGCCTGGCTCACGGCCGTGGCGAAACGCAAGGCCATAGATGCCTGGCGCCGCCGGGAGCGGCTCGACGAACGCTACCGTGCGATTGCCCACGACCTCAGGGAGATGACCGAGGACCAGTGGCAGCCGATCCCCGATGACGTGCTTCGGCTCGTCTTCATCGCCTGCCACCCCGTGCTCTCCCGTGAGGGGCAGGTCGCCTTGACGCTGCGAACCGTCGGTGGCCTGACCACCGAGGAGATCGCACGGATGCTTCTTGTTCCCGTCGCCACCGTCCAGCAGCGCATCGTACGGGCAAAGAAAACCCTGTCGGCCGCCCAGGTGCCCTTTGACACCCCCGACCCCAACGAGTGGAACGCGCGACTGGGAGCGGTACTGGCGGTGCTGTACCTCATCTTCACCGAAGGCTATGCCGCCACAACGGGTGACCGGTGGATCCGGACCGAGGTGGCCAACGAAGCGCTGCGCCTTGGCCGCGTGCTCGCCGGCCTGCTGCCGCGGGAGCCTGAAGTTCATGGACTCGTAGCGCTGATGGAGTTCCAGGCGTCCCGGTTCGCCGCGCGCGTCAACCACGACGGCAGCCCAATCCTGCTCGCTGACCAGGACAGGTCGTGCTGGGACCGGACGCAAATTGGCCGTGGCCTGACCTCCCTGGCGCGTGCCGGTGCGCTCGGCCGCGGAAGGGGAAACTACTGCCTGCAGGCTGCCATCGCCCAATGCCACGCCACCGCCAGCCGTTTCGAAGAAACCGACTGGAACAAGATTGTGCTGCTCTACGAAGCCCTGGGACGCCTGGCACCCAGCCCCGTCGTCGAACTCAACCACGCCGTAGCGGTTTCCATGGCCACCGGACCTTCCGCCGCCTTGAGGATCGTGGACCGCCTCGTTGCCGAGGGCGCACTCCGCCGCTCACACCTGCTGCCCAGCATCCGGGGAGAGTTGCTCACGAAGCTCGGGAGAACCGACGAAGCCAAATCAGAGCTGGTTCAGGCAGCCGCACTCACGGCCAACGAACAACAAAAGGCTGTTCTGCTCGCCAAGGCGGCCGCCCTCTGACCCCTGGGGAAGGCGGCAGGAAGCAGGAACAGGAGGGGCCGAACCGATGGCGCGAATGGCGGGCCGAGGCTAGCCCGACGGCTGACATGCGAATGGGGACACCGGATTCCGGTGTCCCCATTCCTTTACGGTCCTACGACGTCGGTGTCCTCCGTTGCCTCAGTGTCCTCAGGACGAGTGCGGCATCTGTGGCCGGCTGGTGCGGTGGACCGCCGTGACGGCCGCCCCCTGCCCCATTCGGCCAAGGCCGGAACCGCGTTCCTTGGGATGCCGCCGCTTCCCGTTGCCGTCGGGCCACCTTTGCTGCCCGCCTGCTCCCATGGGAGATAGCGGGGCCGCCGCGCCAGGCATGTCGGGGGCGTCCATTGCCTCCGCCAGGTGGCTCGCCAGCTCCGGTGCGATGTGCTTGTTGTTTTCGTCAGCCATTTTGTTCTTCCTTCCCGCAACGCAATGAAATGAAGTGCTACCAATCGAGGCCAGCCAGGGCCTTGTGTGACTGTCGGAGCGGCCGGCCATGCCTGACCGCAGGCGTCCGCCTATCTAAAAGAAAGTGTTCCCATGGCACAACCTTAGGGAAGCGCCGGGCACCTGTGAACCCCTCCTCAAAGAGGTGGGCAGAAAAGGACGACGGCGGCTCTGCCGGGTCCTGGAGGAGGGCTGCGGAAGCCGTGGGCGGCGTCACTTTTTCGCGTATGAAGCGTCCAAAATGGCGGCAAGGGGAACCGACCGCGAAAAAAATTCGGTGACAAGAGCGCCCGACCCCGCAGATCCCCATAACGGCGCGGGAAAAGCCGGGAAAGAAATTTCAAGGAACCGGCACGAAAAGCCTCAAAAAGACGTGATCCTACGGCATAAAGCGAGCAGGCGCTACAGCATTCGCGTAAAATTGAAGGCCTGCCCGGAGCGGGGCAGCTACAAGTCGCAAGCAAATGACCTCCACGGGAGTCGCCCAAATGCCCACAGACCGAAGCATCACCGACTCTTCCGCAGGCGCATACAACGCCGCCGGAACCAACCAAGCTACACCCCCCGGCACCCCACCCGCGGCTGCCAGGGGACCACGCAAGCCAAACATTCTGAAGCGCCGCCGGCTCAAGGAGTCGGACGTCAACGTAGTTAACCAGCCCATGCTGAAGAAAGCCCTGGGCGGAACCATCGTGGGCAACACCATGGAGTGGTACGACGTCGGCGTGTTCGGCTACCTCATCACCACCATGGGTCCGGTCTTCCTGCCGGAGTCCGACCCCACCACCCAGACCCTCTTCCTGCTGGGTACCTTTGCCGCCACGTTCATCGCCCGCCCCCTGGGCGGCGTCATCTTCGGCTGGATGGGCGACAAGATGGGCCGGCAGAAGATCCTCGCCGCCACACTGATGATCATGGCGGCAAGCACGTTTGCCATTGGACTCCTTCCCGGCTACGCCCAGATCGGGCTGTGGGCAGCAGGACTGCTGGTGCTGCTGAAGATCGTGCAGGGCTTCTCCACCGGCGGCGAATATGCCGGTGCCACCACCTTTGTCAGCGAGTACGCCCCGGACAAGCGCCGCGGCTTCTTCGCAAGCTTCCTGGATATGGGCAGCTACCTGGGCTTCGCCCTCGGCGCGGCACTGGTGTCCGCCCTGCAGCTCACCCTTGGCCAGGAGGCCATGGAGGAGTGGGGCTGGCGCATCCCGTTCCTGGTTGCCGGTCCGCTCGGCCTGATTGCCGTCTACTTCCGCAGCAAGATTGAGGAATCCCCCCAATTCCAGGCCACCCTGGACGCCCAGGAAGACCTCGCCAAGCACGCCGCCGCCTCGGATGAAGCAACAGCCAAGGGCCCGGTGGGAATCGTCAAGGCCTACTGGCGCTCCATCATCGTGGCGATGATCCTGGTTGCAGCCGCAAACACCGCGGGTTACGCCCTGACCTCCTACATGCCCACCTACCTCACGGAGTCCAAGGGCTACGACGAGGTGCACGGCACCCTGCTGACCATCCCGGTGCTGGTAGTCATGAGCCTCTGCATCCCCCTCACGGGCAAGCTGTCCGACCGGATCGGCCGCCGCCCCGTGCTGTGGATCGGTGCGCTGAGCACAGTAGTCCTGGCGACCCCAGCCTTCCTGCTGATCGGCATCGGCGAAATCTGGTCCACGCTGGCAGGGCTTTCCCTGATCGCCTTCCCGGTGACGTTCTACGTGGCCAACCTCGCCTCCGCGCTGCCGGCCCAGTTCCCCACCTCCAGCCGGTACGGCGCCATGGGCATCGCCTACAACTTTTCGGTGGCCATCTTCGGCGGAACGACGCCTTTCATCGTGGCCGCCCTCATCGGCGCCACGGGCAACGACATGATGCCCGCCTACTACCTGATGGGAACCTCCCTGGTGGGCGCCGTTGCCATCTACTTCTTGAAGGAATCCGCCCAGCGCCCGCTGCCGGGTTCCATGCCAAGCGTGGATACCCAGGCAGAGGCCCGCGAACTGGTCGCCACCCAGGACGAGAACCCACTGATCGACCTGGACGAACTCCCGTTCGAGACCCAGGACATCACGGACTCGAGTGCAGCCGATAAGGTTCCCGCCCGGGTTTAGCAAGGCGGCAACCGGCAGGCGATGGCACCCAGCCACGCCCCCACGGGCAGGGCTTGCAGCAACGCTCCAGGGCCCGTCCTGCACAGCTTCCCGGAAGCTGCGCAGGGCGGGCCCTTGCCGTGCCACGCCCGCCCCCCCGATGTCGATTTATGTCCCCCTGACGCCCGGAGAAATGGCTTGATCCCGAAGCCGGTGATACGTTCCGAAGGGCCCCGGAAGGGATCCGGAAACAAGCAGGAAAGGTGCGGCATGAAGCTTCTGATGGAGCAGGTGCGCGCCCTTCACCGGCTGGAACCCGCCAACCGTGACCATCTCGCAGCCCTGCGGGTAGCGCTCAGCGTTGCAGTTCCCTCGCTGCTGCTCCTTGCCGCCGGCCGCACAGACCTCATCATGTATGCCGTCTTCGGTGCGCTGACGGGTATGTACGGGCGCTCCGAGCCACACCAACTCCGCCTCCGGCACCAGTCCCAGGCAGCGGTGGTCCTGCTCGGCGGCGTTGCGGCAGGCCTGTTCCTGTCCGTCAATCACCTCCGCTCCTGGTGGCTCGTCGTTGTTGAAGCGGTGCTGGCCGGCGTGGGGTCGGTTTTTGCGGACCGGGTGCGGCTGAAACCCAACGGGCCCTTCTTTGGCATCCTCGCGTTAGGGGCGTGCGCCTCGGTACCTGCGGCGGCTTCCTGGCAGCTGGCCATGCTGATTGCGGCAGGGTCCGCCGCCTTCTCCATTCTGGTGGGATTCGCGGGCTGGATCCGCAGCAGGTCCTGGCACCGCGGCGCCGTCCGGAACGTTCCCGCCATGCGCCCGGCCGGACGCACTGAATTGTTGGTGCACGCTGCCCGCTACGTTCTGGCCGTGGGAGCTGCCGGCACCGCAGGCGTCCTGTCCGGCAGCGGCCACCCGCACTGGGCTATGGCCGCCGCTGCGGTACCCCTTGCCGGGGCCGACCTCCCCAGCAGCGTCCGCCGCGGGATCCACCGCATCGTGGGGACATTCCTCGGCCTGGCGGTCACCGCCGTCGTTATCCTTCCCGGCCCCTGGTCCCTGGCCGGGCTGTTCCCGGGCCGACAGGCCGTGATGCTTGCCCTCCTGGTGATCCTCTTCCAGTTCACTACCGAACTGTTTATGGCCCGCCACTACGGCCTGGCCATGGTTTCGTTTACGCCGGTAATTTTGCTGATTACCCAGCTCGCCGCACCCATCGACCCCGCGGTGCTGATCCTGGAGCGCGGCGTCGAGACGTTGGTAGGCGCACTGGTGGGCATCGCGGTGGTGGTAGCCGTCCGCCGGTCCGGGACCCGCAGCCCGCGGGCATTGCTTGGCCTCGGGCCCTTATTTGGGCTTCCGCGGAGGACCCGCCACTAGCTTGGCCGGCGCCACCCGGGCAACCGCCGCCAGTACCTTGTACCGCTTGGACGGGATGGAAACCGCTTTGCCCCGCTCGTTGTCCGCCAGACCGTCCCGCACCACCCGGTCTGCGTGCAGCCAAGCCCACGACGGCGCTACGGACTTGTCCATGCCCATCCGGTCGTGGAACTCCGTATGGGTAAAGCCAGGGCAGACGGCGGTGACCTTAATGCCCCGCCGGCGGTAAGCGAGGTTCGCCCACCGGCTGAAGCTGACCAGCCACGCCTTCGCCGCGGAGTATGTTCCACGCGGGAGGAAAGCGGCGATGCTGGCCACATTGATGATCCGGCCACCGCCGCGTTCCAGCATGCCTTTCAGCGCAGCGTGGGTGAGCTCCATGGCCGTCTCGCCGTGCAGCTTCAGGTGCTTTTTCTCCTCCGAGATGGGGTTGTCCTCGAAGTTGTGCAGCAACCCGATTCCGGCGTTGTTGACCAGGATGCCCACCGGCCGCTGCGGATCGGAGAGGCGTCCGACGACGGCTGCCACGCCGGCGTCGTCGGTCAGGTCGGCGGGCAGCACCTCAGCCGTGATCCCGTAACGCCGTTCCAGGCCTGCCGCGGTTTCCTCGAGGCGGGCCCGGTTCCGCGCCACCAGCACCAGGTTGCAGCCCTGGGCTGCAAGCTGGCGCGCGAACTCGGAACCCAGTCCCGCACTGGCACCGGTGATCAGGGCTGTTGTTCCGGAGGAGTCTGCAGTCATGCTGCAAGCCTAACGACCACCTGATGGCTTTTGGCTGCAGTGTCCCGGCTGCACTGTCCCTGCTGCATTCTCCGGCTTGCTGTTCCCGGTATTATTTTCCGGCGAACTTCGCCAGCGGGTTCGCCAGGCGCCCGGCCATCTGCAGGCCACCGGAGGGATCCGCCAGGTCCAGCATCTGCTGGTTGTTGCGCAACTGGAGCCTGTTGAGGCAGGACAGTTCAAAGTCCGGCGCGAAGAGGTCATGCCGGGCGAACTGGTCCGCGAGCCCGGGGTGCTGGGCCTGGTAGTCCCGGATGGCGGCGGCGGCCGTCCGCCAGAACTCCTCCTGGCTGAGCTTGCCGTCCTCCGCCAGGAGTGCAGCAAGGAAGCGGAAGATGCAGTCGAAGATGTCCGTGAAGATGGCCAGCACCTTCTCGCCGTCCGGGATGGCCGCCTTGATCCGCGACACCTCTTCGGGCAGGTCCAGCCTGTCGCCCATCACCACAATTTCCTCGGCGATGTCCTTCATGATGGCGCGGACCGGCACCCCGTCCTCGAGGACAAGGATCACGTTCTCGCCGTGCGGCATAAACGCCAGTTCGAACTGGTACAGGCAATGCACCAGCGGAACCAGGTAGGCCTCGAAGTAGCGCCGCAACCAGTCCTGCGCGGCCAGTCCGGAACGCCCGATAAGGGCGGAGACCATCGGCCTGCCCTCGGCATCCACGTGCAGGAGGGACGCCATGGTGGCCAGCTGCTGCCCGTCCTTCAGGAGCGGCAGCGGGCTCTCGCGCCACAGCGCCGACAGCATCTTCCGGTAGGGCGAGCCGTTCGCGGACCCGGCCTCGTAGTTCCTGTTGTGGTAACCGATGGCGGCGGTTTCACCGATCATGGTAAAACCGCGCACCTGGAGTGCACTGTCCGACTCGATCAGGTTCCGCAGCCAGTCGTTGATGGCCGGGGTGGCCTTCATGTACTGCGGCGACAGGCCGCGCATGAACCCCATGTTGAGTACGGACATGGCGGTCTTGACGTAGTGGCGCGCCGGAGCGCTGGTGTTGAAGAACGTCCGGATGGATTGCTGCGCCTGGTAGATGTCCGTGCCCGTGCCCAGGTGGACGATGCGCTGCCGGGCAATTTCCGCCGCGAACGTAACAGTGAGCTTGTTCTCCCACTGCCACGGATGCACGGGCATCAGGAAGTACTGGTCCGGGTCCAGTCCCTGGACCTGCAGGTCGGCGTCGAAACTGCCCAACAAGGGCCCGAGCTCGGCGTCCAGGTGGGCCCGGTAGTCCAGCCCGGCAGCGGATGTGAAAACGGCGTGGCTGCGGTGTACGGCGATCCATTCCAGCTGGACCGGGGCGCCGGTTTCGGGAGCGTACGCGCGGTAGTCGGTGATCCCGAAACCCAGGCGTCCGTTGTTGGCAACAAAGCACGGATGCCCCTCGGTCATGCTCCGCTCAATAGCCTGGAAGTCGGCGGCCCGGTCCACGCCGCCGGTGACTCCGGCTGCGAGTTCGGCGGCCGACGGCTGGCCGGCCCACTGCTTGTAGGCATGGCTTGCCAGGGTGCTGCTGACCTCCTCGAGGTACACCGGGAGCATCTGGAGGTTGATGCCCAAGGTGCGGTGGAAAGCCGTGATGAAGTCCAGCACGTCCAGCGGCGTTCCGGTGCCGTCCTGGAAGCAGCGGATGGAAGCGGCGTCGATGGACCAGTGGTCGAGTTCGAGGACCCTGGCGGTGAACCGGTACTCCTGCGTGCCGTCGTCGCTGCGCACCCGGTAGTTGCCGGTCCCGGCAACAGCGCCGGCAACCCCGTTGGCGCCGGAGTCGGGACACCGCTCCGGGACGAGGATACGTTCGTGCGAGAACTCGGCGAGCGCCTTGCGCAGTACATGCCGGTTGGCCTTGGCCCAGCGTTCTCCGGTGAGGTGCGGTACGGCGGCAGCGTTCGTGCCGGCAGCGTTCGCGGACAAGGGTGGGGCGGCGCTGACAGCGCTGACAGCGGGGACGGCGGGGACGGCGGGGGCGGCGGGGTCGAGATGGATGGTCACAGTAAGGCTCCCTGTGGGACGGGTTTGGAAAGAGTGTCGAGTGCAGTGCGGGCGGCCAGGTAGTCGTCGCGGCTGCAGAAGCTCAGCAGCGCGTCCTTGTCCGGAAGGGTG
>JBKJVX010000227.1:0-16098 GCA_046717065.1 Arthrobacter sp.
AGGGCTATGTGGTCGGCAGCGAACTGCGCACCAGGCTGGCCATGGTGTCCAGCCTGGAAATCCTCCGCGAGACTTTGGACCAGCTGGACCTGGACTCGCCGTATCCCGGCGTCGACGCCGAGGGCCCGCGCGGACGCGCGGGGTCGCCCAAGAAGCCGGCGCTGCCCAAGGACTGGCTGAACGACCGCGTGATGGACGCCGCGCAGTCGCGCGACATCTCGGCCGCGGAGCTGGATGTTTCCGGTGGCTGAAACCCGTACCACGGCGCCGGTACTGCCCGGTTATGAGGCCCACGATTCCGCCCGCTGGGTGGAGGAGCCGCCCAAGAACAACTACCGTTCCGACTTCGAGCGGGACCGCGCCCGGGTGCTGCATTCCTCGGCGCTGCGGCGGCTTGGCGCCAAGACCCAGGTGGTGGCACCGGACACGGACGACTTCGTCCGAACCCGCCTGACGCACAGCCTGGAAGTGGCGCAGGTTGGCCGCGAACTGGGCCGTGCCCTGGGCTGCGACCCGGACGTGGTGGACACGGCGTGCCTCAGCCACGATCTGGGGCATCCCCCCTTCGGGCACAACGGCGAGTCAGCACTGAACGAGGTAGCGCACGCCATCGGCGGCTTCGAAGGCAACGCTCAGACCCTCAGGCTGCTGACCCGGCTGGAGCCCAAGGTCCTGGCCCCGGACGGCAGGCCTGCCGGGCTGAACCTCACCCGCGCCAGCCTGGATGCCGCGGCGAAATACCCGTGGTCGGCCCTGGACGCGCCCGTGATCCACGGCCAGCGGACCAGCAAGTTCGGGGCGTACGAGGACGATCTTCCGATTTTCCGGTGGATCAGGGAGGGTGCGCCGGAGCGCCGGTCCTGCCTCGAGGCACAGGTCATGGACCTCGCCGACGACATCTCGTACTCCGTGCACGATGTCGAGGACGCGATCGTGGCCGGCCACTTCCAGCTGCGCTGGATGGACAATCCGGACCACCGCGCCCGCGTGGTGGGCTACGCCAAGCAGTGGTACCTCCCGCACAACGATCCTGCGGCCATCGACGCGGCCCTGGGCCGGCTGGAGGCCACCGACGTCTGGGTCCGCGAAGCCGACGGCAGCCGCAAGTCCATGGCGGCGCTGAAGGACATGACCAGCCAGCTCATCGGCCGGTTCTGCCAGAGCGCCCTCGAGACCACCCGGGCCCTATACGGCCCGGAGAACCTCACCCGGTACAACGCCGAGCTGATGGTCCCGGATGAGACCGTGATGGAAATCGCGGTGATGAAGGGCCTGGCCACCACGTTCGTGATGACCACTGAGCACCGCCAGCCCATCTACGAGCGCCAGCGTGAAGTGCTCCACGCCCTGGTGACGGCGCTGAGTGCCACGGGCGACCGCCACCTCGAACCCATGTTCGCTGCGGACTGGCGGGACGCGGCCGACGACGGCGCACGGCTTCGGGTGGTCATCGACCAGGTCGCGTCGCTGACGGACGGCTCGGCGCTGGCCATGTACGAACGGCTCGTGGGGAGCCTGCCGTCGCTGTGGTGACGGACGCCTCACAGCGGACCGGCTTGTCCGACCCCGGGACTAGGATGGCTTTGTGGCTGGCCTGATCAAACGTGAAGATATCGACGAAGTACGCCAGCGCACGGACATCAAGGAAGTGGTTGACGGCTACGTCACGCTCAAGGGCGCCGGGCTGGGCACCTTCAAGGGTTTGTGCCCGTTCCATGACGAGCGGTCGCCGTCCTTCACTGTCCGGCCCCAGGTGGGCCGGTACCACTGCTTCGGCTGCGGCGAGGACGGCGACGTCATTGCCTTCGTCCAGAAGCAGGACCACAGCTCCTTCCAGGAGGCCGTGGAGAAACTGGCTTCCCGGATTGGCTACGAGCTCCGGTACGAGGACGGCGGGACCGGTCCCAGCCGCGAAGAAGTGGGGCGGCGGCAGAGGCTGCTGGATGCCCACAAAATCGCCGACGAATTTTTCCAGGCGCAGCTGCGGACACCCGGCGCCGCGGAGGCGCGGACCTTCCTGCACGGCCGCGGGTTCGACCGTGCCGCCGCAGAACAGTTTGGTGTGGGGTACGCCCCGCAAGGCTGGGATGCGCTGCTCAAGCACCTCCGCGGCCGGGGCTTCACGGACGCCGAGCTTAAGCTCACCGGAATGTTTTCGGAAGGAAACCGGGGTATTTATGACCGGTTCCGTGGCCGCCTCATCTGGCCGATCCGGGACATCGCGGGGGACACCATCGGCTTCGGTGCCCGCAAGCTCTACGAGGACGACCAAGGCCCCAAGTACCTGAACACCCCCGAGACCACCTTGTACAAGAAATCCCAGGTGTTGTACGGGATTGACCTCGCGAAGCGCAACATCGCCAAGGACCGGCAGCTGGTCGTAGTGGAGGGCTACACGGACGTTATGGCCTGCCACCTGGCGGGGATTCCGACGGCGGTGGCCACCTGCGGCACCGCGTTCGGCACCGAGCACATCAAGATTGCCCGCAGGCTGCTTTCGGATGACGGCACCGGGGGAGAGGTGATCTTCACCTTCGACGGCGACGCCGCCGGCCAGAAGGCAGCCCTGCGCGCCTTTGAAGAGGACCAGCGCTTCACCGCGCAGACGTTTGTGGCCGTGGAGCCCTCGGGGGCCGATCCATGCGACCTGCGGCAAAGCAAGGGCGACGAGGCAGTACACGCGCTGGTGCAGTCCCGGCGTCCGCTGTTTGAGTTCGCCATCCGCACCACACTGAAGCAGTTCAACCTGGACACGGTGGAAGGCCGCGTGCAGGGACTGAAGGCCTCGGTTCCGGTGGTTGCAGCCATCCGGGACGCTTCCACCCGCACGGGCTACTGCCAGGCGCTCACGGGCTGGCTGGGTATGCCGGACCCGAACGAGGTGCTGCGCCTGGTCACGGCAGAAGTCAAGAACGCAGTGAAGCGCGGCGACCAGGGCGGGCCTCCCGGCCCCGGTCCCCGGACTCCCTCAGACGCCGCCCAACCGGGCGGGCCCGGGGTAGCTGCCGGGCCGACGTCGGGCGCTGTCCCGTCCTTCCACCGCCCGGACCCGCGTGATCCGGTGGCGTCCATGGAGCGGCAGGCGCTGGAGGTTGCGCTGCAGGAGCCGGCTCTGCTTGCCGGCGGAATCTGGGAACGCTTCTCCGCGGCCCGTTTCGCCACCCCGGCCTTCCAGGCAGTCCATGACGCCATGCGGGCCACCGACCCGTCCCTCACCGCTGACCCCGTGCGCTGGGTGGAGCACGTAATGCACGAGGTCCCCGAACCGCTGCGGCCGCTGGTATCTGAACTGGCCGTGGTGCCGTTGCCTGCCAGCACGGAGGAAGCAGTGCAGAAATACTGCCGGGACATCCTGTCGCGGCTTTTCGAGCTCCAGATCACCCGGGTCAAGGCCGAGAAGATGGGCCAGCTCCAACGGCTGGACCCGGCCGCAGACCCGGAAACGTACCAGCGGCTCAACCGAGAGCTCATGATGCTGGAAATGGAACGCCGTGCCCTGCGCTCTGATGCCTAGGCTGCGCCCTTGCTGTTCCCGATTTCGCTTCCAGCGAGGGTGTTTGCTAGGCTAATACCCGCTTCATTCCTCCTTAGCTCAATTGGCAGAGCATTCGACTGTTAATCGAAGGGTTGCTGGTTCAAGTCCAGCAGGAGGAGCGCACAATCCCCGTTCCGGGCCTCCGGAACGGGGATTTTTTATGCCCGCGAACCATAAATTGGCCGGCAACAGCGCCGATTTCCCTAGTCTGGAATCCTTTGCTAATGTCGTACCTGCTTCATTCCTCCTTAGCTCAATTGGCAGAGCATTCGACTGTTAATCGAAGGGTTGCTGGTTCAAGTCCAGCAGGAGGAGCCAACAGAAAAATCCCCGTTCCTCCACTGGAAGGACGGGGACTTTTTCTTTCCCTAGACGAAGTCCATTTCCACCTGAAGGAACCGCTCCGCCTCGGCGATCGCGGCGAGGAACGCCTCCTTTTCGGTGGGCGACTTCCGCGGCTGGCGCGGGTTCCACTCATGGGGCGCGGAATGGACGCGGACAAAGCCCGAGTCCGGCGGCGCGTAGAAGATGCCGAAGCGCTGCACAGGCCACTCCGGAGAGGTTTCAGGAGCCACCAGCAGGGCCGCTGCGAAGGCGGGGTTGTACCACTGGGCGATGGGCCGGCGGCGGTCCTCAGTGAAGAGTCCTGCCGCGTAGAGGGCTGCGGACTGCTCGCCGCTCTGGGCACACAACCGGTCCCACCACAGTGGCAGTATCCCGGTATCGCACCGTTGCCACGTGGCCGGAAGCGGCGGATGATCCTGCCAGCTGGGCACGGACACCATTTTATCCCGTGACAGGTGCGCAGCGGCAGACGTCGGGTACGCGGCTCAGGCGTGCCGGGTGCACCGTGTGCGGAGCGCCGGAGCGCTGCTGGGCGGGAGGAATCAGGGCCGGTTCCACGGCCCGGGGTTGACGCGGTACAGCAAAGCAGATCCCGCCAGCATGCCCAGCACAATTCCCATCGCCGGGTTGCCCAGGGCACGGCCGGCGAAATAACCCGCGACGGCGCCCAGCACCGCCCCCAGGAAAAGTCCCCGGCGGTTCCGGTGCGGCTTGCGCCCTCCACGCTGCTTCATGGCGTCAGTGGATAGACGGCACGGTGCGCGGCCGGACCACAAGCCAGAGGGCCGCGATGGCGAGCAGGATGCAGGCTCCCTGAACGGCGCCCATGGGAGCGGCGCTGGTGATGCCCAGCCAGCCAACGACAGGGGAGATGAGCCCGGCCATCATGAAGGTCGAGAAACCGAGCAGGGAGGCCGCAGTGCCGGCCTGGGCGGAATGCCCGGCGAGTGCCAGCACCTGCACGCAGGGGAACATAAAGCCGGTGCCCATAATGTAGAACCACAGCGGTACCAACACGCCCCAGAGGCCGAGTCCCAGCTGGTCGAACACCACGATCAGCATGGCCATAACGAACATCCAGGCCGTGGCGCCGGCCAGGATCCACTGTGGCGGCACCCGCCGGATGAGGCGCGAGCTCGTCTGGATTCCGGCCACGATGCCCAGGGAATTGATGCCAAACAGCAGGCCGTATTCCTGGGCGGAAAAGCCGAAAACGTCCTGGAACAGGAACGGGGAAGCCGAAAGGTAGGTGAACAGGCCGCCGAAGTTCAGGCCGGCCACCATCAGCAGGCCAACAAAGACCCTGTCCGTGAAGAGGATCCGGTAGCGCTGGCGCGCCGTCAGTCCGCTCTGCTGGCGCTTTTCCGGCGGCAGCGTCTCGCGCACCAGGAACAGGGCGGCCACGATGACCAGGGTGCCGTAGGCGGCGAGGAACACAAAGATCCCCGGCCACGGCATTACCAGGAGCAGCTGTGAACCGATCACGGGGGCCAGGATTGGTGCCAGCCCGTTGACCAGGGACATCCGGGAAAACATCTTGACCATCGCGTAACCGGAGAACAGGTCCCGGACCATGGCCATGGCCACGACGCCGCCACCGGCGGCACCCACCCCCATCAGGACGCGGAAAATGCCCAGGGTGGTGATGTCCGTGGACAGGGCGGCGCCGAGTGACGCTGCGATGTGCAGGGCCGTGGCCAGGATCAGGGGAGTCCTGCGGCCGAACCTGTCACTGAACGGGCCCACCACCAACTGGCCAATGGCAAAGCCCACGGTGGTCCCGGCCAAGGTCAGCTGGACCTGGGCCTCGGTTACGCCCAGGCTCGCTTCCAGCGCGGGAAAGGCAGGAAGGTAGAGGTCGATCGTGAAGGGACCCAAGGCCGTCAGGGCGCCGAGAAGGAGGATATACAAAAGTTTCCGGCGGCGGCTCAACAGATCGCCCGGATTGTTGGGGATGGTCACGGAAATCAATCCTAGGCCGGGGCAGGCAGGAATTCTGCAGCGTTGTAGGCCGCGCCGTCCGGCAAGCCCGGAGGTTCGCCCTTAACCTGAATGATAGTTTTGGTGCCGGGGACTGTGCAGCTGCACTTTCCCGCAGCACATGGAAGCCGAATCGACCATGAAACAGTAAGGCGGAACCGATGAGCGGACGTCACAGCGGGCGGACCAGCCAGGGATTGCGTGTCGCTGCGCTGCCCAGGACGCTTAAACTCCTTTTCCGGTTGGCGCCCCGCCAGCTGAACGACGAAGTCGCTTTCGCGAAAATAGAGCTCAAGCGCAAGGGCATCCAGGTCGGGGTTGCCGCAGCTTTCCTCGCCGTGGCCCTCGTCTTCCTCCTCTTCCTTGTGGTTGGACTGATTGTTGCCGCCATCATGGGCCTGGCCACCATCATGCCCGCGTGGCTGGCCGCCCTCCTGGTCTCCGCAGCATTCCTGCTGATAGCACTCATCGGCGGCCTCATCGGCATGCGTAAGTTCAAGAAGGCCATGCCCCTGCTGCCCGAGGAAACCATCCGGGGCATCAAGCACGACATCGGCATCGCGAAGGAGGGTTCGGCCTTCAATCCCGCGGTCCTCGATCCGCAGAGTCCCGAAGCCAAAGCTGCAAAGGTGGCCAAGGCGGAGGCCGCTGCGAAAGCCAAGGCGGAAAAGGAAGCAAAGGCGGCGGAGCACAACCAGGAATTCCCGCAGGCATCCGAGCCGGAACTCGCCCGCCGCCTGAACCAGCGCCGCCACCACCTCACCGAGGTCCGCGACGATCTCGGCGAAGAACTCGACGTCAAAACCCAGGCGCAGTTCCTGCTGGCTGCCGCCCAGGGCAAACTCCGCCAGGGCCAGGTTCTCGCGGGGCGGGGCAAGGATCTTGCCGGGCACCGGCTGGCAGCTCTGTCGGAGTCCGCAGGCGGCCTGGGCAACCGCTGGAAACCACTGGCTGCCCTCGCGGCTGCCGGTACTGTGTTCGTAGTCCTGGTCCGCAAGCTCCTTCGGACCTACTAGCAGCTGCTTTTTCGACGGCGCTGGCGGCGGGCAGCGCCGTGGCAGGGGCGCAGGCAGAAATCATAAGTCCGCGCCCGGAGGGCAGCAGGAAGGAAAGGGGGACGGCGTGAAGTTCATCGGTGCCGGCTCCCGTCCCGGACGCCCGCAGGTGGATCACGACCGCGTATTCACCATCCCAAACCTGCTGACAGTCGTGCGGTTCATGGGGGTGCCGCTCTTTGTCTGGTTGGTCCTGGCCCAAAAGGAATACGGCGCCGGTGTTGTAGTCCTCGCCGTGATGGCAAGCACCGACTGGATTGATGGTTATGTCGCGCGGCGCTTCGACCAGGCCTCCAAGCTCGGCAGGGTCCTCGATCCCATTGCCGACCGGCTCGCACTCATCGCCGTCGCCGTCACCCTGGTGATTGCCGGCGTCGTGCATTGGTTGTACCTGGCCGCGCTGGTGATTCCGGACGCCGTGCTGCTGGTCCTCACCCTGTCCTTCTTCGGGGGCCATCCGGACCTTCCCGTCAGCGTGGTGGGCAAGGTGCGCACAGGGCTGCTGCTCCTGGGCACGCCGATGCTGGTCCTGTCCCGGCTGGACACCCCTTTCTCGGATGAGTTGTTCGTCGCCGCGTGGATAGTGCTGGGCCTTGGGCTGATCGGCCACTGGATCGCCGCCTACAACTACTTCTGGGCCATCCTGCGCAAAGGCAGGATGCAGCAGCATCACGACGGCGGGACCGCCTGATGGTGTGGGTGGCCGTTGTGCTTGCGCTGCTTGGAGCCTTCTGCCTTGCCCTTGGTGCCCAGCGCCAGGGAAGCGCCGTCAAAGCCGACACCGGCGGCCTGGCACTTAGCTCGAATGGTTTCCTCCGCCTCCTTCGGAACCCGCGCTGGGTCTTCGGCCTCCTGCTGCTGTGTGCGGGCATGGCCATGAACGCCGTGGCCCTCGTGTCCGCCCCGCTTACCGTAGTCCAGCCAATCGGCGCAATCGCGCTCGTCATCACAACCGTCATCAACGCCAAGGACCAGGACCTCACCATCAACCGGGCAACCGTGGTGGCCATCGCCGCGTGTGTGACGGGCTCTGCGCTCTTTGTCCTCCTGGCCGTCAACGTCACCCAGGAGAACCACCATGTGAGCCTCGACGCCGAACTCACCATTGTGCTGCTGCTGGCCCTCGCCGTCGGACTCTTCGGCACGCTGGCCGTAATGTTCAAGCACCGGATCAACGCCTTCGTCTACATCCTGGGCGCCGGCGTCCTCTTCGGCTTCGTGGCCGTCCTCACCCGGATCATCGGCAAGCACCTGCTCGATCCGAACGGGCTGTTCCTGCTGAACGTGCAGTGGTATTCCGTGGTGGCCCTTATTGCTGCGGGTGGGCTGGGGTCATGGTTTGTCCAAAACGCCTACTCCGCGGGTCCGCCGGACCTGGTGATCGCAGGACTCACGGTGATCGATCCCCTTGTGGGGATAGCCATCGGCATTGTCATCCTCGGCGAACTCCGCCCGGATGTCCACGCCGTCATGGCCATTGCGATGGGAACGGCGGCATCCCTTGCTATCGTGGGAGTTATAGCCCTGTCCCGGCACCACCCCGAGGTCACCAAGCGCAAAAAAGACGCTCGGAAGGCCGCGGGCAGGCCGTCCCACTAGTCCCTTCGCCAGCAACTACACGAGGCCCCGGCGCCATGCCAACGGCCAACCGTGCTGTCAGTGCCACTGTCCGCACCGTGACCATCAGGAGTTCTCCACGTGACCACGCCCGCAGACCAGCAACCCCTGACCGTCCTGATCGCAGCGGACACTTACCCGCCCCACATCAACGGGGCCGCGCAGTTCGGCTACCGCCTTGCCAAGGGGATGACGGGCCGGGGCCACAACGTGCACGTGCTGGCCTGCCGTGCGGACAACGGGAAGAGCTTCACCGAGTTCCGGTCAGAAGCCACCGTGCACCGCCTCCGCTCGCACGCCGCCCCCACCCATGAGTACTTCCGCCTTTGCTTCCCGTGGGAAATCAAGAAGGAGATCAGCCTCCTTTTTGACCGGGTCAAGCCCGACGTCGTCCACATCCAAAGCCACTACATGATCGGTGAGCATGTCCTGTACGAGGCCGACAGGCGGGGCATCCGAATCGTCGCCACGAACCACTTCATGCCGGAGAACCTCAATCCGTTCCTGCCGTTTCCGCAGTGGTTCAAAAACATCATCGGACGGATCTCCTGGAAGGACATGGGCAAGGTCATGGGGCGGGCTGACGTGGTCACCACACCCACCCCGCTGGCGGCCAAGGCCATGCACCAGCACGCCTTCCTCCGCAAGGTCCTCCCGCTCTCCAACGGCATCGATTCGGCGGCCTACGAACTCCAGCCCGGCGAGCACATCGAACCGCACCCGCACCCCACCGTGGTGTTTGCCGGCCGCCTCGCCGAGGAAAAGCATGTGGATGTGCTGATCCAGGCCATCAGCAAAACACCTCCCGAGCTGAACGTGCACCTTGAAATCGTGGGCGGCGGCGAGGTCCGTTCTTCACTCGAAAACCTCGTCCAGCGCCTCGGGCTGGGGGACAGGGTGAAGTTCCTGGGCCTGGTCAGCGACGAGGACCTGCGGAAGACATATATTAGGGCCGACCTCTTCTGCATGCCCGGGACTGCAGAGTTGCAGTCGCTGGTAACCCTCGAGGCGATGTCCGCCTCGACGCCGGTTGTGCTGGCGGACGCCATGGCATTGCCGCACCTGGTGCGCGACGGCGAGAACGGCTACCTGTTCACCCCAAATGACAGCGATGACCTCGCCAAGAAGATCACCATGATTCTTGAGCTGCCCGCCGACCAGCGCGCCGCCATGGGCCAGGTCAGCCGGCAGATGGTGGAACCCCACAGCATCGAGGGGACCCTGCAGACCTTTGAGGACCTGTACCGGGGCGCGCGCTTCGAGGACAAAGTGGTCTGAACGCTTTCCGGGGTTTGCTAGAGTAATTTTGCCCTGCAGGCACATCCCTTTCGCGGAGACCAGCCAGGGCATAGGGGGCTATAGCTCAGCTGGTTAGAGCGCGGGACTCATAATCCTAAGGTCCTCGGTTCAAGTCCGAGTAGCCCTACCTCAGCGATAGCCCTGCTTCCCTTGTAAAGAAGGGAAGCAGGGCTATTTTGACTTTGGACGCTAAGAACGGCAAACAACGCTTCCAGAGGAACACTGCTCGCGCTTCATGAGGCTGCCTGTATAAGACAGCGCCGGCACGACGCCCACTCTCACGAGCTCGTCGGTTAGTCTTTTGCGATGGCGGACATGGAGTTTAAGAAGCGTTTGGACCAGGTTGAGGCGTTGTACAACGAGCTCCAAGAGTTGCGGCAGCGCGGTATGGCTGCAGGCAAAGAGGAGGTCGTCTTAGCTGAGATGCGCCTGGATAACGCATGGCGGGAGTTGTATGAGTTCATGGAACTACCTCTTTCGCCGGACGCCCGGACCGGTGATGGTGCTGAGTAGTTCCAAGGCACCCTGACCTTGGTTATGGTGGCCAGATGACTGTAACTAATGAAGCTGCGCCGAAGCGCTCCAGGTTCCTGACGGTTGAGCAGGTAGCCGAGGAGTTGGCTATCCGTGAGCCGACTGTCCGCCAACTGTTGACGGCGGGTGAGCTGCGAGGGCTGCAGATCGGCGTCCACCGTACCTGGCGCGTAGCTGCCAGGGATCTGGAGGACTACATCGAGCAGGCATACCGGGTGACTGCCGAACGGATAGCGGCCGGCGAAGCAGCTGATGATGGGTCTTAGCTCGACGTTAGCCGGTCGTTAACGTTCTGGGCGTATCGTCCGTAAACCGGTGCTGTAACGGCCCTGACGGGATCTACGGCGGCGGTAGGTGGCCCGCTCGGTTCAAACAAGACGGGGGGCTGAGCGGGCCACCGCCCATAGTCGGGCAACTCCCGCCGAACCAAAGCGGAAGAGCGCGGGCATGAGCTGTTGCCATTGTTGGCAAGCCACTTCCCAATGACGCCAAGAAGGACAGCGACGTGTTTCCGCTTGAGGTATATACGCGGGCAGGTTCCTGTTTCCTAAGCCTCCGATCTGCGGTATGTTACTGAGCAGTAACATACGGTGCTCCTTTCCGGAGGGCCCCGATCACCGCTGATCATCTGCGAGGTAACCATGTCCACTTCTCCCGCCGACCTCAATAACCTTCCCTACGCCGATGGCGACTTCTATTCCTTCGAGCAGTTGCTGAGCGGAAAGGAGCAGGACCGGCTGGCAGAGGTCAGGGATTTCCTGGCCCGCGAGGTCCGTCCCATCGCTGTCGATTTCTGGAACCGCGGCGAATTTCCCATGGACCTGATTCCGAAGCTGGCGGACATTGACCTGGTCAGTCCGGTGCGCAGGCAGGGCCACACCAACGTGTTTGCGGGCCTGATGCACGCGGAGGTGACGCGCGCTGATGCGTCCATCTCCACCTTCATGGGCGTCCACGACGGGCTCTTCACCGGTTCCATCGAAGCGCTGGCCTCCCAGGAGCAAAAGGACGCGTGGCTGCCTGACATCTACGCGCTCAAGAAGATCGGCGCGTTCGGCCTGACGGAGCCCCTCGGAGGCTCCGACGTGGCCGGCGGGACGCGAACCACGGCGCGCCGCGACGGAGACTCGTGGATCCTGAACGGCGCCAAGCGCTGGATTGGGAATGCCACCTTCTCGGACTGGGTAGTCATCTATGCGCGGGACCTTGAGGACAACAAGGTCAAGGGCTTCCTGGTAGACACCACGCTGGAGGGTTTCAGTGCGGAGAAGATCGAGAACAAAATTGCACTCCGCACCGTCCAGAACGCCGATATCACGCTGGACCATGTGGTGGTGCCTGACTTCTACAAGCTCGCCCACGCCAACAGTTTCCGCGACGTCAACAAAGTCCTGAAAGTCACTCGCCTCGGTGTCGCCTGGCAGGCCGTGGGGCAGCAGTTGGCCGCGTTCGACGTAGCCCGGCGCTATGCCGTGGAGCGGCACCAGTTCGGCCGGCCGCTGGCCTCCTTCCAGCTCGTCCAAAGCCAGCTGGTGCAGATCCTGGGCAACGCCGTCAGTTCCATGGGCATGATGGTGAGGTTGTCCCAGCTGGAGGACGCCGGCACGGCCAAGGACGAGCAGTCCGCCCTGGCGAAAGCCTTCACCACTGCAAGGATGCGTGAAAGCGTGGCTATCGGCCGGAACCTCCTGGGCGGCAACGGCATCGTGACCGACTTCGAAATGGCCAAGATCTTCGCCGACGCCGAAGCCATCTATTCCTATGAGGGGACGCACGAAATCAACACCCTGGTGACGGGCCGGGCCATTACCGGTATCTCCGCCATCGTCTGACGCGTTTCCATCCGGTCCTGCCTGCACGGTCCGGGCCCTATGGCGGCGATCCGAGCGGCAGCAGGATGGATGGCCGCAGGTCCATCACAAACTGCAGCGGATTCACGTAGTCCTCGCCGCGCCGGACGCCCCAGTGCACGCATGAAGCGGCAGGGCAATGGCCGGGGACGACCGTGCCGATCCTCTGGCCCGCGCCCACTGCGCTGCCGGCGGCAAGGCTGCTCTCTATCGGTTCAAAGCTGCTGCGAAGGCCGTTGCCATGGTCGATGGTGATGACCGGCCGGTCCACAACGACTCCCACGAAGCTCACGGTGCCCGCCGCCGGCGAGGTGACCTGGACGCCGTCGGATGCTGTTCCCAGGTCCACGCCGCGGTGGCCGCTGAGCCATGGCTTGGGCGGCGGGTCGAAGTCCCGCACAATGGGCGGGCGGGGGGAGAGTGGCCACTGCCAGGAGGGTGCCGCCTCCGTGCGCGTGGGCACCGGAGCGAAGGCCAGCGTCTCTCCGGTGGGCGCAAGTGAAGCGGGCAGCAGGAGCAGGGCTGCAAGCAGTGCCGGTGGTGTCATATGCCCAGCCTGCGCCGGTTCGAAAAGTGCCGGTAGTGGCGGGTTGGTGCATGTGGATAAGGTTGGCGGCCGGCGCCGTTGCTGTCCTCCGGGTGCGGGCGCCTGTAGTACACTTGATGGAGCAGTTTGCTGCGCCCTCAACGCTTTCCGTCCGGCGGCTATCCCAACGGTTTTTCCAAGGGTATACGCCCCTGTCCGGGTTTGCGTCGGCACGTCTCATTCAGGAGTGTGGGGGAGCGGCAGCTGACTACGCGCATCCAGCCCTCCAGTGGAGGATCATGCTTCTTGCGGTTAGCGCCCCCGGGTGCTGATGAGAAGCGCGATGGATGCCAGGAGCACGGCCCGCCCGGGCCACGCTAATCAACCGTCAACTATTGGCAGGGTAAGAAGCCTTGGGGCTTTCTCATGAATGACCTGCCGGAAGGAGCGTCGGCATGCCCGTCGTAACTATGCGCCAGCTGCTTGACAGCGGCGTCCACTTTGGACACCAGACCCGCCGTTGGAACCCGAAGATGAAGCGCTTCATCTTCACCGAGCGCAACGGCATCTACATCATCGACCTTCAGCAGTCGCTGTCCTACATCGACCGCGCCTACGAGTTCGTGAAGGCCACCGTTGCACACGGCGGCACCGTCCTCTTCGTAGGCACCAAGAAGCAGGCCCAGGAAGCGATTGCCGAGCAGGCAACCCGCGTCGGCCAGCCCTACGTGAACCAGCGTTGGCTCGGCGGTATGCTGACCAACTTCCAGACGGTCGCCAAGCGCATCCAGCGCATGAAGGAACTCGAAGAGATCGACTTCGACGACGTCGCCGGCTCCGCGTACACCAAGAAGGAGCTCCTGCTCCTCAAGCGTGAACTCACCAAGCTCGAGTCCAACCTCGGCGGTATCCGCAACCTCACCAAGGCACCCTCCGTGCTCTGGATCGTGGACACCAAGAAGGAGCACCTCGCCGTTGACGAGGCCAAGAAGCTGAACATCCCGGTTGTGGCCATCCTGGACACCAACTGCGATCCGGACGAGGTCGACTTCCCGATTCCGGGCAACGACGACGCCATCCGCTCCGTGAACCTCCTGACCCGCGTTGTTGCCGACGCCGTTGCCGAAGGCCTCATCGCCCGCAACAACCGCGCCACCGGCACCACCGAAGCTCCGGAAGAGCCGCTGGCCGAGTGGGAGCGCGAGCTCCTCGAAGGCAGCAAGGCTGAAGAAGCTGCTGCTCCTGCTGCTCCCGCCGAGGAAGCTGAAGCACCGGCTGCTCCCGCGGAGGAAGCTGAAGCACCGGCTGCTGCCGAGGCAACTGCTCCAGCAGAAGACGCTGCTGCTCCGGCTGAAGACGCCAAGTAACACAAGTAAATCCGGATTCTCCGACGCCGCCTGCGGCGTCGGAGCTGCTGACAGGATGGCGGCCCACCACGTGGGCTGCTGTCCTGTCGGTCCGTACATCACAACAAATTTCTAGACAGAGGGGTTCACATGGCGAACTACACTGCCGCGGACATCAAGGCCCTGCGCGAGCGCACCGGCGCCGGCATGATGGATGTCAAGAAGGCTCTTGACGAAGCCAACGGTGACGCCGAGAAGGCCATCGAAATCATCCGCATCAAGGGCCTCAAGGGCGCGACCAAGCGCGAAGGCCGCTCCACCGCCGAAGGCCTGGTGGCCGCAAAGGTCACCAACGGCGTCGGCGTGATGATCGAGGTCAACTGCGAGACCGACTTCGTGGCCAAGGCTGACAAGTTCATCCAGCTCGCCGACAAGGTCCTGGCCGTGGCTGTGGAGTCCGGCGCTGCCGACCTCGACACCCTCCTCGCCACCGACGTTGACGGCAAGCCGCTCTCCGAGGTCGTCGTCGAAGAAGGCGCAGTCCTGGGCGAAAAGGTTGTCGTCCGCCGCATCTCCCGCATTGAGGGCGCAACGGTAGACGCTTACCTGCACAAGACCTCCAAGGACCTCCCGGCCCAGGTCGGCGTGCTGTTCGCCGTCGACGGTGCAGGCGAAGCCGCCACCACCGCCGCGCACGACGTTGCCGTCCACGTCGCCGCCATGGCTCCGAACTACCTGACCCGCGAGGACGTTCCGTCCGAGCTGGTTGAGTCCGAGCGCCGCATCGCCGAAGAGACGGCCAAGGCTGAAGGCAAGCCGGAAGCTGCCCTCACCAAGATCGTCGAAGGCCGCGTGACGGGCTTCTACAAGGGCGAGGTCCTCGTTGACCAGTCATTCGCCAAGGATGCCAAGAAGTCCGTGGCGCAGGTCCTCGAAGAGGCCGGCGTCAAGGCTACTGCCTTTACGCGTTTCCGCGTCGGCTCCTAGTCGCACCTGCAAAGGGGTGGCCACTTCGGTGGCCGCCCCTTTTGCATGCGCCGGGCCAGCCGTCGATGAGACCTTTGGCCGCCCGGCAGGATAACCTTTTTCAGAGTTCACGAACGGGAAGGCACCCATGGAAGCCGTCAAATCGTCCAACCAGTCGGAGAAGAGCAGGCGCCGCGTTCTCCTGAAGCTTTCAGGTGAGGTTTTCGGCGGCGGAAAGCTGGGCGTTGACCCCGATACCGTCCGCGACGTCGCCAAGCAGATCGCGGCGGCGGTCCCGGAAGTGGAAGTGGCCATCGTCGTCGGCGGCGGTAATTTCTTCCGTGGCGCCGAACTGTCCCAAAGCGGCATGGACCGCTCACGTGCGGACTACATGGGCATGCTTGGCACCGTCATGAACTGCCTGGCCCTGCAGGACTTCCTGGAGCAGGCCGGCGTGGAAACGCGGGTCCAGAGCGCCATCACCATGGGCCAGGTAGCCGAGGCCTACATTCCCCGCCGTGCCATCAGGCACATGGAGAAGGGCCGCGTGGTCATTTTCGGCGCCGGCGCCGGCCTCCCGTACTTCTCCACCGACACCGTGGCCGCACAACGGGCCCTGGAAGTGCACGCGGACGTGGTGCTGATGGCCAAGAGCGGTGTGGATGCCGTGTACACCGCCGATCCCAAGAAGGACCCCTCAGCCGAACGCCTGGAGACCCTGAGCTACGACGACGCCCTGCGCCGCGACATCCGCGTCATGGACCAGACCGCAATGACCATGTGCAAAGACAACAACCTCTCCATGGTGGTCTTCGGAATGGAAGGGGAGGGCAACGTCACCCGCGCCATCCTCGGCGAAAAGCTGGGCACCCTGGTGACCGCCTAGCAACAGCTAGGATGTTTTCAGGACAGATCCATCCCCGCTGGCGGGACCAGCGATGGAACCAGCAACACTGAACCAAGATTGTGCAGGAAACCGGCCTCCGGACTGCACTGATTTCTGAGGAGAGACCGTGATCGAAGAAACCTTGCTCGAAGCCGAAGA